>NZ_JNIE01000010.1 GCF_000702425.1 Thermocrinis jamiesonii | reverse complement strand
CAAGAAGGTTTAAACTGCCAAACAGATAAAAGACTGCGAAAATGCCAAAAAGGTAAAGCCAGTCTCCTATTCTGTTCATTACAAAGGCTTCAAAGGCTGAGTTTGTAGCGTATTTTTGCTGATGGAAGTATCCGATAAGAAGATAAGAAGCAAGGCCCACACCTTCCCAACCAAAGAACATACCAAGGAGGTTGTCCGAAAGGACGATCATGAGCATAGAAAAGAGGAAAAAGGATAGGTATGCGTAGAACTTGTAGGTCCATTGACCAAAGAGGTTTTGCATGTATCCGATGGAGTAGATGAAGATCAAGGTTGCTATAAGGCATACCAAGGATGCGGTCAGGGAAGAGAGTGGGTCAAAGTAAAGTCCAAGCGTTAGGGTGTAGTTTCCGAGTGAGATAAACTCATAAAGTGACACTGAGAATGGAGAAGAGAGAGCTTTTATTGATGCTGGTATGGAGAGCAAAAAGGCAAAAAAGGATCCAAGAACTGTGATGATGGCAGAAGGTAAATCTCCTAACTTCCTTCCAAATAAACCTACTACGAGAAAGGATATTAAGGGAAAAAGGATTATCCCGATTTCCATTATTACCCCCTCATGTCCGTAAGCTCATCGCTGGATTCTACCTTCCTCAGGCGAAATATAGCTACTATTATACCAAGACCTACTGCTGCTTCTACCGCCGCAAGGGCTATGATAAACAAAGCAAAGATTTGACCGTCCGCCAATCCCAGATAGGCATCTGCGCCCACAAAGGCAATATTTACCGCATTGAGCGCCAACTCTGCGCTCATAAGTATAGTGACTAAGTTTCTTCTTACAATCATGCCAAACACACCAAGACCAAAGAGGATTATAGAAAGTATGAGGTAAGCCTCAAGGGGAACCATCTTCATAAGTCTTTTCCTCCTTCCTTCCTATGATCACCGCACCTATCATACCCACCAAAAGCACCAAAGACACAAGCTCAAAGGCAAAGAAGTATTTGCTAAAAAGCACAGAACCAACCACTTCCGTATTGCCCAAGCTTTTTATATACTCCCTTATCTCTCCTTTTGGTGAAACGCTCACGCCGAGTAGAAAAACGAGGATGATCTCCAAGTAAAAAGCCAAAACTATGGGAAAAGTCAGCACACCTTCCACTCGGTAGTGACTGTCCTTTTTGAGAGCCTTTTCCCAGGGGACTGCGGTAAGCACGAGTATGTAAAATACTGCAATGGCTACTGCGTAAATCAAAAGCTGAAGGGCTCCAACCAACTCCGCACCCGCCACAAAAAACACACCCGCAACCATAACGAGCGTAGAAAGCAAAGAAAGGATTACATACACAACATTTGAAAAGAGGACTACTCCTAAGGCAGAGAGAATAGCCAAAGATCCGAAGAATAGAAAAGCTAACCACTGCATCATTTCCTTTTCACCTCTGGAAGCGTTAAGTCGTTTTCATACCATAGCCTCATCCTCTGCTGATCATCTATCCATATACGATCCGGTTCTTGTTCTCTTCTCCTTTGCCAATCCCTTCCGATGCGCTCCAATGTCTTTAAGTCTAAAACTGCGTCCCTTCTTGTATAACTTGCGGTCTCGTGTATGTCGCTTTGAAAAAGACAATCTACAGGACATGCATCCACACAGAAGCCACAGAAGGTGCAAAGCATCATGTTCATGTTAAATACGCTTACTCTTCTCCTTCCGTTGGGCAGTTTTTCTCCCTCTATCTCAAACAGCTGAGGCACAGGACAAGCTCTTTTACACAGCATACACACCACGCATCTACTCTTTCCGGGCTGAACGTCTATCTTGAACCTCTCTACCCATTCATCAAAGGCAGGCTGAGGTTCTCTACCATCCACCACTTTGTGCCCAAAAAATCCTCTGAATCTTTTGGGTGGTGTGAGCTTCTCGTATGGATAATGAGTAGTTATAGTTTTGCTAAAGGCGTGCCTTATGGTAACAGAAAGTCCCCTTATAAAGTCTATGAAAAAGATCCTCTCAAGCCAGCTCAATGGTTTTTCAAAAACCTTTTTTATCATGGCTTACCTCCAAACGATTGGTGCGATTATTGCAGTAAGGACTAAATTTACAAAAGTTAAGGGAAGCATTACTTTCCATGCGGTCTCTGTAATCTGGTCTATCCTGTATCTTGGAAGGGTCCAATGAAGCCAAAGAACAAAGAGAAACAAAAGCCCTACCTTTAAAGCAAACCACACAAAGGGAGATAAGGGTCCTAAGAAAAACAATGGATCCACAAAGCCCACAAAGGGAATGTTTATGGGAGACCATCCGCCTAAGAACAGCACCACCCCTATGGCGGAAAGGGAAAGCACCTCCACATACCACTCTACCAACGGAAAGAGACCAAACTTTATGCCCCCGTATTCTACAGTGAAGCCGGTTACCAGCTCTGCTTCTGCTTCCTGAATGTCAAAGGGCACCCTTCCAGCTTCCGCAAGCAAGGCAAACATGTATATTACAAAAGCTATGGGCTGAAGCCATATATACCAAAGCTTTTGATCTATTTGCCTTTGGACTATTTCGTAAGTAGAGAGCGTGCCAGCCAGTATTATGGGACCCATTACCGCAAAGGTGATCACCACCTCGTAGGAAACTATTATGCCTGCCTTTCTCATACTGCCGATCAATGCATACTTGGAGTTGGAAGCCCAACCAGCCAAGGCTATGGCGTAAACTGCCATTGAACCGAGGGCAAAAACCAACAAAAGCCCCACATTTACATCAGTCAGGATGGGTTTAATCTTTATGCCAAAGATTTCAAACTCTGGACCAAAGGGAACCACCGCAAAGACCAAAACTGCAGGCACCAAAGCTAAAACCAGAGCTAAGTTGTATAAAAACCTGTTTCCATACCTTGGAAATATATCTTCCTTAGTTATAAGTTTTAGACCGTCTGCTAAAGGCTGTAAAAGCCCGTGCCAACCTACTACCATTGGCCCAGGTCTTCTTTGAATGTGAGCTGCTACCTTTCTTTCTACGAGCGTAAGATAGGCTCCCAAACCAAGAACTATAGCCAGAATAAACAAAATTTTTATACCTATTATTATCAATTGAACCAAAAGCCCTTCCATCTGCACCTCCAAAAAGGCTTAATTAGTTTATCACATCATCTATCTATTTCTCCCACCACTGGATCCAAGCTTGCCAACACTGCAACTGCATCCGCAATCACCCTGTCTTTCATAAGCTTTGGATAGACGCACAGGTTATACATAGAGCCGGGCCTTATCTTCACCCTGTAGGGTTTTACTCCGCCGGTGGAGTAAATGTAAAATCCAAGCTCACCCCTTGGGTTTTCACCGGAAGAGTATATTTCACCCTCTGGAACCTTTAGTCCTATGCCGTCCAAAGAAAGCTTCAGTTTCTTTGGATCCGGAGATTCCGCAAAGAAGGGTGCAGACTTTGGCATACTCTCAAGCTTTCTTACGCACTGCTCTATGATCCTTACGCTTTGACGCATCTCCTCCAACCTCACAAGATACCTATCGTAGACATCGCCGTTTTCACCTACTGGGATGTCAAACTCTACCCAAGGATAGGCATCGTATGGTTCAAACTTTCTGATATCGTAGGGAATGCCAGAGCCTCTCGCTACCGCACCCGTTAGTCCGTAAAAATACACATCCTCTTTACTGATCACACCTACACCTACGTTTCTTCTAAGCCATATTCTATTCCTACTTAGGATCGTTTCCCAATCCTTTAGCTCTTTTGGAAACCTCTTTATGAAAGCCTTTATAACCTCAAGGGCACCTTCTGGCAAGTCCATCCTAACCCCACCTATCCTTGGATAACTTATGGTTAGCCTTGCACCCGTAATACCCTCTATTATGTCCATAAGCTTTTCCCTTTCTTTGAAGGCATACAGGAAAATAGTAAGAGCTCCTATGTCCAAGGCGTAGGTGCCAAGCCAAAGAAGGTGGGAGTTTATTCTCTGAAGCTCAGACATCATGGTTCTTATATACTTAGCCTTTTCTGGAACAAGGTCCTCTATGCCCAAAAGTCTTTCTACCGCAACAACCCAAGCCTGATTGGAGCAAAGGGCAGATATGTAGTCCATCCTGTCTGTATAGACCAAAAACTGGTTATACATCTCGTTTTCCGCAAGCTTTTCCACCCCTCTGTGAAGCTGTCCAAGGATCACATCACACTGGACAATTCTTTCCCCCTCCAAATCAAACAAAAACCACATGGTGCCGTGGGTTCCCGGATGCAAAGGTCCCCAGTTTAAAACAAGCTGAGCCTTTTTCTTTAACCTTTTCCTTTCTGTTATCTCAAGGTCTTCCAAAGTTGGCACTGGAGTGTGCATCCGATCGTAGTTCATAAGCCCCTGCAGATTATCACCCCGTAGCACCTCATTTAAAGAAGGAAGATACTCGTTGGCATAACCTTCCAAAGGAAAGTCCTTCCTCAGAGGATGATACTGATAAGTTTCCCACATAAAAGCCCTTACTAAGTTTTCATGCCCTTCGTAAATTATGCCAAACATATCATAGCATTCCCTTTCGGCCCACTTTCCTGCAAACCAGAGCTTTTCAATAGAAGGCAAAGTTCCATCAGTCCAAGTTTTTACAACAACCCTCTTTCTTTCATCCACGTTGTAAAGGATGTAAAAAGCCTGAAACCTTGGAGACTTTTCGGGAAAATCTACCACCGAGTGATCTATAAAAAGCTTGTAACCCTTTTCTTCTTTGAGCGTTTTTAAAAGTTCTATGAGTTCATTCTTTGACACATGAAGGTTTGTAATGGTAGGCTTTACTTCAATTTCTAAGCTTTTAAACCTACCTTTTAAGTCCAAAAAGTCCTCTTCCTTAGCCCAAGGCATCCTTTACCTCCTAAGGATTAATCAATGTATTCCTCCTCAAACTGCCAATCAAGTACGCCCTTACGCCAGGCATACAAAAGCCCGTAGGTAAGTATGAAGATAAACAAAAACATCTCTATAAAGCCAAACATCCCTAAGTGACTATAAACAACCGTCCATGGGAATAGAAAGGCTGCTTCTATGTCAAAGAGTAAAAGCAATAAACCCAAAAGGTAATAACCCTGATGGAAGGTAGTTTGGGCTGACTTGTCATAAAGGGGCACACCGCACTCGTAAGGATAATCCTTAAGAGAGGAAGGAGCTTTGGGACCAAGAAGGTAATTTAAGAACACCATAAGCAGTGCAATACCAAGCACTACAAAGGCAAAAACAAGAAATCCCAAGTAATCCATCACTCTACCTCCCAAACAACATTTCAGAGATAGGACTTATGTAGTTCCAAAGTATCATGGGAAGAATGCCAAGAACTATTAGGGAAAGCGTCATGATTGCCATAGACAGTCTTTCAAAACCCGTAAGGTTGAGCGTCAAATCCTTTTCTTTTTCTTTCATGAACATAAGCACTACTAACCTAAGGTAATAACCCGTTGATATGCCCACCCCTCCTATCATTAAAATTGCTACCCACCAAAGAGCTTCAAAGGACAGAGACATAAATACAAGGGCTTTTACCAGAAAACCCACGGTTGGAGGAACACCCAACAGGGAAAATAGGCTCACCGCAAAGACCGATGCTAAAAAGGGCTGAGAATATCTCAAACCGCTAAACTCTTCGATACGATTTTCCCACCTTCCATCACGTTCAAGCACTGCCAAAACTAAAAAGCTAAGCATTCCCATTAGGGAGTAAGCAAGTAGAAAGTAGATCACAGCTTTTAGTCCTATAGTCTCGGCCACTGCAATGCCCGCAAGTATGAAACCGGAGTGGGCAATGGAAGAATAAGCCAGCATGCGCTTTACATCTTTCTGAACCAAAGCTGTGATGTTTCCATACAGAAAGGTAATCACCGCAAGAACGCTTAAGGTCAAAACCCAAGTTTGATGAAAGCTCTCCTGAACTAAGGGCATAACCCTAAGGACGGGTGCAAAAAAGGCAATCTTTCCCACGCTTGCCATATAAGCGGTTATAGGAGTGGGCGCTCCCTGGTAAGCATCGGGAAGCCAAAAATGAAAGGGAACCACACCTATCTTTATAGCAAAGCCAAAAAGGAAGAGTATAAGGCCAAGTATTAAAAGTTTCTTTTCAGAGGCATCTGTATGAAGAATTTGTCTGAGGTCCATAGAGCCACCGTAAAGGTAAAGAAAGACCGCTCCATAGGAAGCCAAAGCTATACTTAGCCCCCCAAGTATAAGATACTTAAAGGCACCTTCCTTTGAATTGAAGTCCCCCTTTTGAAGGGCTGTCATTATGTAAAAAGAAACAGATACCGCCTCCAAGGCAATGTATATGAGCAGTAGGTTGTAGGAGCTAGACAGAATCATGGCACCGAACAAAGAAAAGGCTAATATGTAGTAAAACTCGCTGTAGGTAGATTTCTTAAATTTCTGGTATTGATGCGTAAAAGCCAAAAGCAGTATGGTTAGAAGGATCATAAATACCTGAAGGAGAGAAGAAAACTGATCCCTTACGTAGAGACTGTAAAAAGTTTCACCTTTTAGCTCAAAGTTTAGCAGTATGTATAAGAGGGCAATAAGATAGCCCGTAATACTTACACCGATGGCTAAAGCGTGCGAGATTCTTTTGCTGATAATATCTAAGGTAAAGAGAACGAAACCAGTTATCAAAACTATTAGCTCTGGGAAGAACAAAGTTAGATTTGGATACTCAATGGATATGAGATCCTTTATCTCCATGGGATTCCCCCTACAACTTTTACTAATTGAGTCAAAAGTGTGTTTATGTATGCGTCAAAGAAGGAGAAGAATAGGAAAGGGAAAAGACCGACCAAAAGCATAGGAAAGACCACCAAAAGGAAAGCCAGAAGCTTAAAACCTCTAAGGTCCAAGAAATGAACAAGCCTTCCTTCTTCCTTTGTGTCTAAGTATAAAGTTTTCATAAGGTAGAGCATGTAAAGCACACTAAAGAAGGCACCAGCAATCACTAAAAGCGCAAGCTGGAGTGTGTATTCCTTAGCGCCCATGATCGTTAAAAACTTCCCCCAAAAAGAAGAACCACCAGGAAGACCCATAGAAGAGAAGGCGGTTATGCCTACCAAAAAGGCAAAGACAGGCATAAACCTTATGCTACCTCTAAGGGCATGCATGTTGAAGCTGTGTAGTCTGTTGTAGATAAAGCCCGCCATCATAAACAAAGAGGCAGAGGTCAAACCATGGGCAAACATTTCAATAATGCTCGCTCTTAGTCCTTCTTTGTTCAGAAGGAACATACCTGCGACCACAAAACCCATATGACTAATCGAAGAGTAGGCGACAAAGCGTTTTATGTTACTTTGGCTTATGGTAAACCAAGAGGCAAAGACTATGGTCACTATGCCCCAAAGAACGAGAAAAGGCATAAGGAAAACTGCTTCCTTTTGGAATAAACCTATGTTAAACCTAAGGAGGGCATAGGTTCCCATTTTCAAAAGTATGGCTGCGAGTACTACAGAGCCAGCGGTGGGAGCTTCACCGTGCGCGTCGGGAAGCCAGGTGTGAAAAGGCACTATAGGGGTCTTTACCGCAAAGGCTATAAAGAACAGCAAAAACAGGAAAATACCAAAAGCGAGATCGTATTGGTTTTGCAAAAGGTCAAAGTACGAGAAGGAAAACTTTCCAAACTGTTTGTAGTGATGCACAGAAAGGCTAACAATACCTAAAAGGAAAAACAAAGAGGATATAAAGATGTAGATAAAGAACTTGTAAGCGGAATAGAGCCTAAGCTTGTAGCCCCAAATACCTATTACAAAAAACATTGGGATCAACGTTAGCTCATAAAAGACATAAAAGACAAGCAAATCCCAACTGGTGAATACACCTATGAGGGCAGTTTCGGACAGCAAAAACCAGGCGTAGTATTCCTTCAGACGATGATTGATCTGATGGTCCCTTACAGACCAACAGATAGCAACAAAGGAGGTTAGAGTGGTTAGGATATACATAAGATAAGACAGACCATCTACACCAAGGGATAGCTTAAGGTTTAATTCTTTAATGAGCAAAAGCTCGTGGTAAAACTGCACCTTGTCAGAATTTGAAAAGTCAAAGTAAAAGAGAGAAACAAGAGAAAGAAGGAAGGTTAAACCGGAAGAGCTTAGAGCTATCCATTTGGAATGCCTTTCCTCTAAAAAGACTATGAGCAGTATTCCCAAAAGTGGTAAAATCATACTAAGTGGTATGAACGGAAAGCTCGCCCAATCCATGCCTCACTCCATAAAGTAGATGATTATTCCTATTAAAACTACCAAACCCAAAAGCAAGAAAGCTATGTAGTTATTCAAAAGACCCGTTTGAATTACACTTGCTTTTCTACCAAACTTAAAGGAAAGCTTAGCGACACCATTTACAAACAGATCGACAGTAAAAACATCCAGCTTTATCCAAAGGAACTTAACCACTCGGAAGTAAATGAAGTTCAAAAGGTTTATAAGACCATCTATAACAAACCTATCTCCAACCACAAACATTGCCCTTGAGGTTTTCATATATCCTCTTGCAAGTATTTTGTGGTAGAGTTTTTCTGTGAAGAACTGCTCTTTAAAAGTTGTGTGCATGGGCTTTAAAGACTCATAAAGCTTTTCAGGATCTAACACTTTCTTCACAAACACCAAATAGGCTAATCCTATACCAGCTAAAGCTATAACCACAGAACTTATGGCTATATCCAAATGGATCTCCTTCCTGTCCCCCAATACACCTACATACCACCCCTCAAAAAATCCTACCACCAAAGAACCTATAGCCAGTATGAGCATGGGAATTAGCATGATTGATGGACTCTCTTTTGGCTCTTCCTCAAAGTGCTCTCTGTGCCTCTCCTCCCCATAAAACATTACAAACCCTTCCCTAAATATGTAATACGCTGTTAAAAAACTCACAAAGCTTACAAAAACTCCTAAACCAAAAGACACCTCATACGCACTGCCTATTATTAGGTCCTTGCTCCAAAAGCCTGAAAAGGGGAAAATGCCTGCCAAAGCTAAGGCTCCCACAA
>NZ_JNIE01000009.1 GCF_000702425.1 Thermocrinis jamiesonii | reverse complement strand
AGAGGTAAGGGTAGATTTGCCGTGGTCTACGTGTCCTATGGTTCCTACGTTGACGTGCTCCTTATCTCTTACAAACTTCTCCTTTGCCATATTCTCTACCTCCTTAATCTATGATTTAAGAGCTCCTGTTCTTTCTCCAATTATTTGTTCTGCCACATGCTGTGGCACTTCTTCGTAATGAGAAAATTTCATTATAAACGTTCCTCTTCCCTGTGTCAAGCTCCTCAGTGTGGTGGCGTATCCAAACATTTCCGCAAGTGGCACATAGGCTTTAACCACTGTTATGACACCTTTGTTTTCCATACCCATTATCTTGCCCCTTCTGGAGTTTAAATCTCCTATAACATCACCTACGTATTCTTCAGGAGTTTCCACCTCTACTTCCATCACAGGTTCCAAAAGAACTGGGTCTGCCTTTTTCATTGCCTCCTTAAATGCTATGGATCCGGCTATTTGGAAGGCTATGTCTGAAGAGTCCACCTCATGATAAGAACCATCAAAAAGTCTAACCTTAACATCCACCACCGGATACCCAGCAACCACTCCGCTCTGCATAGCTTCTTTGACACCTTTCTCCACAGAAGGTATAAACTCCTTCGGTATAACGCCACCTACTATGGCGTTTTCAAAGACAAAGCCTTGTCCTCTTTCTAAGGGTTCTATTTCTATGATTGCGTGTCCGTATTGACCCCTTCCACCGCTCTGCCTTATAAACTTTCCTTCTCCAATAGCCTTTTTCCTGATGGTTTCCTTGTAGGCAACCTGAGGTCTGCCTACGTTGACTTCTACACCGTATTCCCTCCTCATCCTATCCACAATGATCTCCAAGTGGAGTTCTCCCATGCCGTGTATAAGCACTTGCCCAGTCTCTTGATCCACAGTGGCCTTAAAGGTTGGGTCTTCCTTCATGAACTTATTTAGGACTTGAGACAACTTTTCTTGGTCCTTCTTTGTCTTTGGTTCTATCGCCATAGAAATAACCGGTTCTGGGAATTCAAGCTTTTCTAAAACTATGGGATGTTTTTCATCGGAGAGAGTATCTCCTGTGATCGCATCAAGCCCTACCGCAGCTACTATCTCACCCGCACCTGCTTCCTGCACATCTTCCCTTGAGTTAGCATGCATAAGCAAAAGTCTTCCTATCCTTTCTTTCCTGTCTTTTGTAGCGTTATATACGTAAGAACCTGCATAGACTTTACCAGAGAATACCCTAAAGTATGTTAGCTGTCCTGCATATGGATCGCTCATTACCTTAAACACGTATGCACAGAAAGGCTCCTCGTCCAGAGGCTTTCTTTCTTCTTCTTGACCAGTTTTGGGATTTATTCCCTTAACCGGAGGTATGTCCAATGGGGAGGGTAGATAATCTATTACCGCATCCAAAAGGGGCTGTATCCCCTTGTTTTTGAAGGCAGCACCACACAGAACTGGCACAAGCTTTCTCTCTATGGTAGCTTTTCTTAGCACTTTCTTGAGTTCTTCTACCTCAATTTCTTCACCCTCTAAATACTTCATCATGAGCTCATCATCCTGTTCTACTATAGCCTCCACCATTTTTGCTCTCCATTCCTGAGCTTTTTCCTTGTAATCCTCTGGTATATCCACTGTTTCGTATCGAGCACCCAGCGTTTCCTCAAGCCAAATGATAGCCTTCATTTGCATAAGGTCTATTACGCCTTTGAACTGATCTTCTGCACCTATGGGTATTTGAATAGCAACCGGTCTAATGCTAAGTTTGTTTTCTATTTCTTTGAAAACTCTGTAGAAATCTGCGCCGAGCCTGTCCAACTTATTTATGAAGGCAATTCTTGGCACGCCAAATCTGTCTGCCCACCTCCAGTTTGCCTCAGACTGAGGTTGCACACCTTCCACTGCGGAGAATATGAAAATGATGCCGTCCAAAACCTTCATGGATCGCACCACTTCCACAGAAAAGTCCACGTGACCCGGTGTGTCTATGATGTTTATTTGGTGGTCTTTCCAGTAGCACGCAGTGGTAGCTGCGGTTATGGTTATACCCCTTTCCTTTTCCTGGGGCATCCAGTCCATGGTTGCAGCACCTTCGTGCACCTCTCCTATTTTGTAGGTTTTTCCTGTGTAATACAGTATCCTTTCAGTGGTGGTGGTCTTACCTGCATCTATATGTGCAACTATACCTATGTTTCTTAGTTTCTCTATAGGGACCAACCTTGGCATTTCTTACCTCCTTACCATCTAAAATGAGCAAAAACTTTATTTGCTTCTGCCATCCTGTGCATTTCTTCTTTTTTCTTTATAGCTCCACCTTTACCTTCCAAAACATCCAACAGTTCTGCTTTTAGCCTCTCTACCATAGTATAGCTTCCTCTGTGTCTAGGTCTTTCTCTTGCTGCTTCTACCAACCACTTTAAAGCCAAACTGATCTGCCTTCTTGGAGGAACCTCTATGGGAACCTGGTAGGTTGCTCCTCCTACCCTTCTGGGCCTTACTTCATACTCGGGCTTTAGAGCATCCACAACTTTGTGCAAAAGTTCTACCGGATGCATCTTGGCTACCTTGGAAGCTTCTTCCAAGGCTGTGTATACTATCCATTCTGCCACGCTTTTTTTACCGTCCTTCATCACTTTGTTTATGAGCTTATGAACTATCACGTCTCCGTATTTTGGATCTGGTGGAATCTCTCTTGGTTTAACTGGACCTTTCCTTGGCATTACTTTTTACCTCCCGCTTGAGCTTGCTGTTTTGGTTTTTTTACACCGTACTTAGACCTAGACTGCTTTCTGTTGGCAACTCCTGCAGCGTCTAAGGCACCCCTTATGATTTTGTATCTAACGCCAGGCAAGTCCTTTACCCTACCTCCTCTAACCAAAACTATGGAGTGTTCCTGCAGGTTGTGTCCTTCTCCCGGAATGTAAGCTGTTACCTCTATGCCGTTGGACAATCTAACCCTTGCAACCTTTCTCAGAGCAGAGTTTGGCTTCTTTGGAGTAACGGTATAGACCCTGACGCAAATACCCCTCTTTTGGGGATTACCTTGCAAAGCAGGCGCTTTACTCTTTTTCTTCTTTTTCTCTCTTCCATACTTAACCAACTGATTAAAGGTCGGCATTCCTACCTCCTAAAGCTATTTATTATACCATACCTTTTTTAACTTCCACCTCTTCTACTTCCAACAAGCTGTATTCTCCCACACCAGTTCCAGCAGGAATGATATTACCTATGATGACGTTTTCCTTTATTCCTCTTAGCTCATCCACTTTTCCTTCGCAGGCGGCATCTGTGAGCACCTTTGTAGTTTCTTGGAAGGAAGCGGCAGATATCCAACTGCTGGAAGTTAGTGCCGCTTTGGATATACCAACGAGGATGGGTTCAACCTTTGGGATTTTACCACCCTCTTCTTTTATCCTTTTTATCTCTTCTCTCAATTCTTCCACATCCACCTCTTCATTGATCAGGAACCTGCTGTCTCCTGGATCTATAACCCTTCTTTTTCTTAGCATCTGTCTGATTACTATTTCAAAGTGCTTATCGTTTATTTCTACTCCTTGCAGTCTATATACCATTTGCACTTCTTTCAAAAGGAACTTATGTAGTTCGTCCACTCCCTTGATCCTAAGGATTTCATGTGGGTCTGGTATGCCGTCGGTTAATGGGTCTCCCGCAGAGACAGTATCTCCATCCCTAACTTGAAGGTGCTTACCTTTCGGCACAAAGTATTCCCTCTGTAGGCCTGTTTCTTTGTTATACACCACAACCTTAAATCCTCTTCCCTTTATCCTAACCTGACCATCCATATCTGCTGTAATACTGTCCGTAATCTTTGTACCTTTCTGTATAAACTGTCCGTGAGTAACCAAAATGTACTCATCTTTCTTGATATCATATTTTCTCGTTTCACCAGTTTTTGGATTGAAAAGTATAACTTCGTCCGCATCCTCGTAGATCTTTACAGTTCCATCTATTTCAGATAGAATGGCTGGATTCTTAGGACGCCTTGCTTCGAAAAGCTCTTCTACCCGAGGCAGACCTCCTACGATGTCCTTAACCTTTGCCATCTCTTTGGGGATTCTGGCTAACACATCTCCAGGCTCTACCCAGAAATCTTTTACTACGTAGTATTTGTGCTGGATTTCTGTCCCTTCCGATTCGGTGCAGGTTGGGCAAAGGTACCACTCCATACTTATTTGCTCAGGTGGAATGCTTATGATGGAGTTTACTGGAAGGTCATAAACCACCTCTTTTCCATCTTCAGTAACCACAACGATCCTTGGGGTGTGGAGCATAGCGTCCTTTGGCCTGGTAAAGGACACTACTGTAGAGGTCTTTCCTGTTAATGGATCTCTCTCTTCCTTTACGGTTATATCTAAGGCTATATCCTTCAGTTCTACCTTTCCGGAGACTTCTGCTATTATGTAGGTGTTGAATGGGTCCCATTCTGCCAAAACAGTGTTTTCTTTAACCCATGCATCCTCCTCTACCTTGATCACTGCAGAATACGGAACTGCGTGCCTTTCTACCATCCTCCCATCCTTATCCAGTATGCCTATGGCACCGTCCTTTGAAATGTTTATCTTTCTTCCGTTTCTGTCGGTTATAAGCTTAATGTTGTAAAACTTTACTCTTCCTTCTGTTTCGTTCAAAAGCTCTCCCTTGGCCCTTTCCGCTATTGCCGCACCGCCTATGTGGAATGTTCTCATCGTTAGCTGTGTTCCTGGCTCTCCTATGGACTGGGCAGCTATGATCCCAACAGCCTCTCCTATATCCACAAGCTTGCGCTGAGACAAGTCCCAACCATAACACATAGCACATATGCCAAACTCCGCTTCGCACGTCAAAGGTGAGCGCACTTTAACCTTTTCTATACCCCTATGCACTATCTTCTCCGCAAGTTCTGGATCTATTATGGTATTCCTCTCTGCGATAACCTCTCCTGTGTATGGGTCCATTACGTCTTCTGCCAGCGTCCTTCCTATAATCCTGTCTTTTAAGGGAACCTTTTCCTCTCCTCCTTCCACTATGGCGGTCATCTCTATTCCTTTGGTAGTTCCACAATCCCTTTTGGTAATCATTATGTCTTGGGTTACGTCCACAAGTCTTCTGGTAAGATAACCTGCAAAGGCTGTCTTTAGAGCTGTGTCCGCAAGACCCTTTCTTGCACCGTAGGTTGAAATAAAGTATTCAAGCACAGAAAGTCCTTCCCTGAAGTTTGCAGTTATGGGGGTTTCTATAAACTCACCCGTGTGCTTTGCCATAAGTCCCCTCATCGCAGCAAGCTGTCTTATCTGATCTCTGTTACCTCTTGCACCAGAGTTTGCCATCATGTATATAGGGTTAAAGGTTCCAGGGTAGACTTTGTCCCTCTCCTGACGGGAAGACTTTTCTATCTCATCAAACATAGCTCGGGATACCCTGTCCGTTATCTCTGACCAAAGGTCAATGATTCGGTTGTATCTTTCTTTTGATGTTAGGATCCCTTTTCTGTAGAGTTCAAATATTTCATCTGTTTGTTGGAATGCTTCTTTGAGTATGTCCTTTTTCACCGCTGGTACCTGAAGGTCTTCTATGCCTATGGAAACGCCTGCTTTAGTTGCCATCATAAAGCCAAGGTCTTTGATGTTATCAAGAACTTGAGCGGTTACTTCTACTCCATACATTTCGTAAATTTTGGAAATAAGCTTTGAAATAGCTTTTTTGTCTAAGACCTCATTCAAGAAGGGAAAGTCCTTTGGAAGTACGCTGTTTATAAGCACTCTTCCGGGAGTGGTTTCTATAACTTTTCCGTCCTCCAGTCTTAGCTTTATTGGAGCATGCACATCCACCACGCCGTTCTCTAACGCAAGCAAAACCTGTTCTCTGCTGTAAAAGAGCTTACCTTCCCCCTTTACACCCCTAACCATCTGACTCAGATAGTAAAGGCCAAGCACAATATCTTGGGAAGGCAAAGTTATGGGCTTTCCATGAGCTGGTGAGAGTATGTTTTGGGTGGAAAGCATGAGTATGTAAGCTTCCAGCTGGGCGTGGATACCTAAAGGAACATGAACTGCCATTTGGTCCCCATCAAAGTCCGCATTAAATGGAGGGCATACCAGAGGGTGAAGCTGTATAGCCTTTCCATCCACGAGCACTGGTTCAAAAGCTTGGATGGACATCCTGTGAAGGGTAGGCGCTCTGTTGAGCAGAACTGGATGCTGTTTTACCACCTCTTCTAAGCACTCCCAAACTTCAGGAGCCTTGTTTTCTACGAGCTTTTTAGCACTTTTGATGGAAGTAGCATAGCCTTTCTCTTCCAGTCTTCTGTATACAAAGGGTTTGAAAAGCTCAAGGGCCATTATTCTGGGAAGACCACACTGATGCATTTTAAGCTCAGGACCAACTACTATGACAGACCTTCCAGAGTAATCTACCCTTTTTCCAAGAAGGTTTTGCCTAAACCTTCCCTGCTTACCTTTTAGATAATCTGCCAAGGATTTGAGAGGTCTTCCGTTTTGGGTTATGACTCTTCCACCTTTACCGTTATCTATGAGAGCATTGACTACTTCCTGAAGCATTCTCTTTTCGTTTCTTATTATTATCTCAGGAGCATCCAACTCTATGAGTCTTTTCAACCTGTTGTTTCTGTTTATGATCCTTCTGTAAAGGTCATTAAGGTCTGAGGTAGCAAACCTGCCTCCGTCCAAAGCAACCAATGGTCTAAGTTCTGGTGGAAGGACAGGCAGAACTTCAAGAACCATCCACTCAGGCTTGTTCCCACTCTTTATAAAACTTTCTACAAGTTTTAACACTCTGAGCTGTTTTTTAATCTTGCTTTCTGAAAGTTCCCTAAGAACCGTATTCCTTATATCTTCCTCAATCTTTTCAAAAACTGGAATGTCCTTCCTCTTGGACCTTTGGTACTCATAAAACTCCCGTATAGCTCTGTTGCCTGTTAAACAGCCTTCACAGTCTTGGCTGCGTATTTCTCCATTTTGAACGTCCAGATACAACTCTTCGTTAAACACACCCAAAAGAGCCTGATCTAAGGTCATACCTTCTGGAAGCGATAGCTCTATGCCATAAAGTCTGAAATTGTCCGCTACAGCTTTTACCATCTTATGATAGAGTTTTTTGTACTTTACTTCTAACTCTTTGTTCATATCCTCAAAGGAAAGACTATAAGGTTTGACCTCGGCCCTCAGTTTTTTGGCATAAGCTTCCAAATCAAGAGCTGATAGCACCCTTTTTATGACCTCTGCTCCCATACCGCCTTCATATTTGTGCTCCAGATTAACTGCATATTCGCTAAGGTATCTGTCTTCATCGACCACATGAAGTTTTACAAACACCGTATTGCCCATATCGTCCTTGATGGGTATGCTATCTTCGGACTGTTCAAAGGCTGTCCTTTCATCCTCGCTTGGGTACTCTATAACTAAGTAAGATTCAAAGTAGATGATCCTCTCCACATCCCTTGAGGACAGACCCAAAAGGGTGGCGATCTTAGAGGGAGTGCTCTTTAAAAACCATATGTGCACTACTGGAGCAGCAAGCTCTATGTGTCCAAACCTTTCTCTACGAACGTAAGATCTTGTGACTTCCACACCACACCTGTCACATATTGTTCCTTCATACCTCTTTCCTCTGTATTTACCGCAAAGGCACTCGTAATCCTTTATAGGTCCAAATATCTTTGCGCAGAAAAGACCATCTTTTTCCGGCTTGTGGGTTCTGTAATTTATGGTTTCAGGTTTTTTGACTTCCCCATAGCTCCAGCTTCTTATCTCTTCTGGGGAAGCCAGCATCAATTTTATTCTTTCAAAGGGAAGCAAACCTTTTCTCATGTTTCTTCCTCCGTCTTTTTCACTTGATCACAGGGCATATTTGCCCCGTTTTCACATCTTACATCCAAGCCCAAGGCTTTTAGTTCTCTTACCAAAACTCTAAAGGATTCTGGTATGCCGGGGGAATACATGTATTTACCTTTAACTATAGATTCGTAAACCTTGGTTCTTCCTTCAATGTCGTCGGACTTTACCGTGAGCATTTCTTGCAAGGTGTAAGCTGCACCGTGGGCTTCCAAAGCCCAAACCTCCATCTCTCCAAGTCTTTGCCCACCAAACTGAGCTCTACCACCCAAAGGCTGTTGAGTGACCAACGAATAGGGACCTGTGCTCCTTGCATGGATCTTATCATCCACCATATGTATGAGCTTTAACATGTGCATGTAACCAACGGTCACCCTCATGTCAAAAGGTTCTCCCGTTCTTCCATCGTAAAGCACAGTCTTTCCATCTTCCGGAAGACCTGCCATTCTTAAGAGCTCTTTTATGTGTTCCTCACTGGCTCCTTCAAAAACGGGAGTAGCCATGGGTATGCCATATTCCGCATACTCTTGAACAATCTCCTTAAATTCTTGATCGGTAAGAGAATTTAGAAAGTCTTCAATAGCCTTTACGTTTTGACCATCTGGTGTGTCACCCACGCTGTAGATTCTTTTCAAAAACTCTGTAATTTCCTTTCTATCCTTCATTTCTTGTATAAGCTTACTTAGTTTTTTCCCAAGTTCCTTTGAAGCCCATCCTAAGTGTGTCTCAAGTATCTGACCTACGTTCATACGGGATGGAACACCCAAAGGATTAAGGACTATATCCACCGGTGTTCCGTCTTCAAGGAAGGGCATATCCTCCACAGGCAAGACCACCGATATAACACCTTTGTTTCCGTGCCTACCTGCCATTTTGTCCCCTACCTTTATCTTTCTCTTCTGAGCTATATAAACCTTTACGAGAGTAATTACTCCTTGAGGTAGCTCACCCCTCTTGCCTATGGCTTCCATTTTCTCTTCGTAAATTTTTGAAATCATTTCTGTTTGGAACCTTGTCCTATCTCTTATCTCCCTTATTTTCTCGCAGAGCGATTCGTCATCAAACAGATTCTCCGGCTTGGTGATTATGTAATTTAAAAGCAATTCAAACAGTGATTCGTCTATAACCGTTCCCTTTGGATAGGTCTTCTTCTTTACAGTTATGTCTTTGTCCAAGGCTTTACCCAAAACCAAGCTCTTTATCAGCTTGTTCCTGCCCTCCACTATGAGCTTTTTCTTCTTTTCAAGTTCTGCTTCCAACGCTTCCCTTTCCTGTCTTTCTACATACTCTGCCAAGTAATTTCTTTTTTCACCTATCTTTCTTGCAAAGATCTTTACATCCACCACTACCCCTTCCACACCCGGAGGACACCTAAGGGACGTATCCTTTACATCCCTTGACTTCTCTCCAAATATAGCCTGCAGGAGCTTTTCCTCAGGTGTTAGCTGGCTTTCACCCTTAGGAGAAACCTTTCCAACCAAAATGTCCCCTGGTTTGACGTATGTTCCGATTTTTACTATGCCAAATTCATCTAGGTGAGCCAGTGCCTTTTCTGGCACTCCCGGAATAGAGCGGGTTATTTCCTCATAGCCCAGCTTGGTTTCTCTTGCTTCCACCTCCAACTCTTCTATGTGAATGGAGGTGTATACGTCATCCTTGACCAAACGCTCTGATATGACTATGGCATCCTCAAAGTTATAGCCTCTCCATGGCATGAAGGCTACCAAAACATCCTTCCCTAAGGCAAGCTCTCCTTTGTAGGTTGATTGGCCATCTGCAAGCACATCCCCTTTCTTTACCACCTGACCTTTGAATACTAAGGGTCTCTGATTTATGCAGGTATTTTGGTTAGTCCTCTTGAATTTTTCAAGCTCATATATGTCTATGCCTATATCCGTTGGATCGTTTAGGTCTATTTCTTCCGGATTTACCCTCACTACGATTATCTTACCGTCCACCTCTTCCACCACTCCACCTCTCTTTGCAATTACCACCGCTCCGCTGTCCCGCGCTACTATACTTTCCATACCAGTGCCCACCAAAGGAGCTTGTGTGAAAATAAGCGGGACCGCTTGTCTTTGCATGTTAGAACCCATAAGTGCTCTGTTGGCGTCGTCGTGTTCTAAGAATGGTATTAAAGAAGCAGATACAGAAACTACTTGCCTTGGGGATACGTCCATGTAATTAACCTGTTCTGGACGCACTATCTGAATGTCGTTTTTGTATCTTGCATATACCCGGTCAGCTTTAAGTTTGCCATCCTCTCCATAGGGAGTGTACTGTGCTATTACAAAGTTTTCTTCTTCATAAGCAGCCAAATATTCTACGGTGTCTTTGACTATACCGTTTTCAACTTTTCTGTAAGGCGTGATTATGAAGCCGTATTCATTAAGTTGGGCATAGACCGTAAGGGATGTGACCAAGCCTATGTTTTGACCTTCCGGTGTTTCTATAGGACAGATTCTACCGTAGTGGGACGGATGCACGTCTCTGATTTCAAACTTTGCGCTTTCTCTGGTAAGACCACCTGGACCCAAGGCAGAAAGCCTTCTTTTGTGGGTTGTAGCAGAAAGAGGGTTAGTGTTATCCAAGTATTGGGAAAGGGCACCACCCTTCAAAAAGTCATAGATCGCACCGGTTAAGTATCTTGGTTGGAGAAGGTCCTGAGGTTTGAGGTTTGGATCATCCGGACTCACCACCGTGCATCTGTCTCTAAAATACTTTTCCATACGGGCTATGCCTATCCTGCATTGGTTTTCCAAAAGTTCTCCAACTGCACGTACCCTTCTGTTACCCAAATAAGCTATGTCATCCTTCTTCTGCCTTCCATACCGGAGGTCTATGAGATACTTGACCACATTTACAAGGTCTAAGGCACTCAAAAACCTTGCTTCTCCCTCGGTGTAATCCTTTACTCTTACCTCACTCTTGGTTTTGAAAAGCTCTTTGAGAAGCTCTTCTGTTGCCAACCTTTCCTGTCCATCATCATCTACCACCACCAAAGGAGGAAGCTCTTTTAACCTTTCTATATCTGTAGGTTTGAGAACCTTGGGAACGTTATGAACCTTTGCGTTAAGCTTTACCCTACCTACCTTGGAAAGGTCATATCTAGTTATGTCTTTGAAGTATAGCTCAAAATGCGTCCTTGCCCTGCTAATAAGGTGTTCCAACTCCATTACCATAGGTTCAATAGATCTTAGCTTTTTGTATATATCCACCAGCGCAATATCCGATATCCTGAATTTGGAAGGAATCCTTATTTGGCTTCTCTTATCTGAATCCTTCGGTGAGCACTCAGAAATTAATGTCTCCACTATAATCTTACCGTAGGGACTTTTTACCGTGCTTTCCTTAGAAACTGCACATAGCTCTTCTACGCTTATCCTGTCATCCTTGAGCAGTCTCTCCAAAAGATTTAGATCTTCTATGTATCTTTCTTCTATAAACTCCTCCTCTGTCCCCTTCCCTTCCACTATTCCCCTGTATTTGAGTATGGCAAACAAGTAAAAACCTTCTAAATCCTCCAGTTTGTATTCTTCTCCCGTATCTTCATCAAACAAAATGCTATCTCTAACAAGGAGCTTTTTGGTTTCCGGATAAAAGGCTTTTAGTATGCTGTATGCAGTTTCCAAACCAAAGGCTCTAAAGGCATAAGAACCGCCTATTTTCTTCTTGTCCACTCTGCAAGTTAGAATATCAGAGGTGCTTGAAAGCTCAAATTCTATCCTAGAGCCCTTATCCGGAATGATGCTTGCCCTATAAACCATCCGCACTATAGTTGTTTCCTTTTGTCTCTCTTCCTTTTCTTCAAAGAAAACTCCCGGAGAACGTATAAGCTGATTTACCACTACCCTTTCACTTCCGTTTATCACGAAAGATCCGTGTTCCGTCATCATAGGAATTTCTCCGAAATACACCTTCTTCGGTTCGCTAACCCTTTCGCCCTTTTTCGTCTTGGTCCTTAGCCTAACCAGAACCCTTAATGGTGCGGAGTAAGTAAAACCTCTCATCTTACAATCTTCCACGGTGAATTTTTCTTTATACACGAGCTTTGAACCACATTTAGGGCAGTCTACTCCATATCCCCCAAGAAAGCTTGGATCTGAATGGGCTTTATATCCACACCTATTGCACTCCCATTCACCAATTTCGTATCCTAAGTATTCTATGGTAATCTTTTCGTCTGGGTCTTTAAAAGGAAAAGAGGTCCTAAACAGATACTCTAAACCCTTCAGTTCTCTATTCTGGGGAGCTTTTTTAAACTGTATGAAAGACTCAAAAGAATCTTTCGGAACTTTAAGAAGATAGGGAGGAGTAATCAGCTCTTCTCTTTTACCAAAGAATTTTCTTGGAAGAGCTATGTTTCTCTTCATGTCCTTACCTCTACCAAATTTTTAAAGTCAAACAAGAAATTATACCACAGAAGCGTAAAAAAACAAAATACCCCCTTTGGAAATAGGGGGTATAGCTTACTCAAAAGCTCAGTTTTGTAAGTAATCACTTTATCTCTACTTCTGCCCCTGCTTCTTGAAGTTTTTTGGCTATTTGTTCCGCTTCCTCCTTTGAGATTCCTTCTTTTACAGGTTTGGGAGCACCGTCCACCAAATCCTTTGCTTCCTTAAGACCCAAACCTGTTATTTCCCTTATAACTTTTATCACGTTTATTTTATTAGCGCCGGCGCTTTTGAGTATTACTGTAAATTCCGTTTTCTCTTCTGCTGCCGGAGCTGGAGCAGTTGCGGCTCCCGCCGCTACAGGCGCAGCTGCTACCATAGCAGCTGCAGAGACACCAAACTTCTCTTCAAGCCTTTTAACCAATTCGGCAACTTCCAAAACTGTCATGTTACCTATGGCTTCTACTATCTCTTCAATGGTAATAGCTGGCATCTTTATACCTCCTTATTGGGATTTTTTCTCTTCTATGGCTTTTAAAGTAAGAACTAACTTTTGTGGCACACTTTTGAGCGCCAGTATAAGATTAATCAAAGGTGCCTGCAGTGTGCCTATAAGCTTGGATATAAGCACGTCAATTGGAGGCAATTCTGCAAGGGCTTGAACTTCCTGAGGTTTTAAGAACCTACCCGACATAAAACCACCCTTTATGCTTGCTATAGGGTTTTCTGCGTTTAATTCCTTTGAAACTTCAAAGATCTTTTTTGCAACAACCACCGGATCGCCGTAGGCAAAGACCAAAGCGGTAGGACCCACCAGCACTTCTCTGTGATCTGCGACCGCAGTATCCATAAAAGCTCTGTAAAACAGCGTGTTTTTCCCCACCAAAAGCTCTGCGTTCATACTCTTAAGCTCAGCCCTAAGCTTGGTAAGAGGAAAAGCATCTATACCCGAGTAATTAAAAAATATCACCAGATTAGACCTGTTTATTCTATCTTTATATCCATCCACCAGTTTTGCCTTCAACGCCCAAGCCCTTCTCATGCAACCGCCTCCTGTAGTCTTCTTAAAGTTTCTCTTACATCTACTTTTATACCTGGAGTCATTGTCCCAGAAAGAGTTATGCTCTTGACATACTGTCCTTTGGCACCGGGAGGCTTTGCCTTTACCACCGCATCAATCGCAGTGTATATATTCTCAATAAGTTTTCTATCTTCAAAAGAAACTTTACCTACTGGCATATGCACATTACCCGTTTTATCAACCTTGAACTCCACCCTACCCTTCTTTGCCTCCTCTATGGCCTGCTTGACGTTGTTAGTTACTGTGCCAGTTTTCGGATTTGGCATAAGACCTCTTGGTCCAAGTATTTTACCCAACTTTGCCACTTTGGGCATTATTTCCGGAACCGCTATAACCACGTCGTAATCCACCCACTCCTCTTTGAGGATCTTGTTTATCAACTCCTCTCCACCTACGTAATCCGCACCTGCCTCCTTTGCAAGCCTTTGGGCTTCACCTTCTGCCAAAACCAAAACCTTTAGCTCTTTACCTAAGCCATTGGGAAGCACAACTGAACCTCTTACCATCTGGTCTGCATACTTTGGGTCCACTCCGAGCCTCATGGCTAGCTCAACCGTCTGGTCAAACTTGGGACCGCACTCCGCTTGCATTTTCTTTAACAACTGCACCGCTTCTTCCACAGAATATAACTTGTTTTTATCGTATAACTGGACACACTTAGCATACCTTTTAGACCTCTTCATCGCTTACTCCTTCCAACCTTCTATTTCTATGCCCATGCTTTTTGCAGTTCCAGCTATGGTTCTCATAGCAGCGTTTAGGTCTGTGGTGTTCATATCCTTGAGCTTGATCTTTGCTATTTCTCTTAGCTGATCTACGGTTATTTTACCCACCTTTTGCCTCTTTGGATCACTAGAACCACTTTCAATCTTAGCTGCCTTCTTTAGCAGATAAGACGCAGGGGGAGTTTTCATTATAAAGGTAAAGCTTCTATCTTGATAGATGGTGATAACAACCGGCACTATTGTTCCCGGCTCAAATTCTTTGCTCGCCGCATTGAACTGTTTAACAAATTCCATTATATTTACTCCGTGCTGACCAAGCGCTGGACCAACCGGTGGTGCAGGAGTTGCCTGCTGTGCAGGAAGCATAAGCTCCACCGTCGCAGTCACCTTCTTAGCCATTATCTACCTCCATGAAGAATAACACATTATACCATATTTTTCAGAGTTTTTCAACTTGAGAAAAGTCTAACTCCACCGGAGTTAGCCTTCCAAATATGCTGATCAACACAGTTATTTTTTCTCTTTCCGGATGCACCTCTTCTACGGTGCCGGTAAAATTCATAAATGGACCTTCTATGACCCTTACTTGATCTCCCTTTTCAAATAAGACCTTAAGCGGTCTTACTCCCTTCTTCACAAAGGCTATAATTCTTTCTACTTCTTTTTCGTCAAGAGAAGCTACTTTTCCGCCTACCAAGACTGGTTTATACACGTGAGGTGTTTTTTCTATGGCTCTCAGGAGGGTATCGTCCATATCCGCCTTAATAAGCAAGTATCCTGGAAACATCTTAGATTCCAGAATAATCTTTGCCTCTGTCTTGTTTTCTTTGCAGACTATTTTCTGTCCTGGTTTTGATATGGGCGGTGCTTCTACGCATAAGTCTCCTTCTACGCTCTCCAAAACCCTAACCTCTCCATTCTCTATTCTAAAGGTGGTCACACCCTTTTTCCCCAACACGCTTATGTCTCTGTTGTTCCCCCGCAAAGATAGCCTGTACTTTTCCTTCCCCATTGTTTTTATGACTACCTTTTCCTCCGCAGGAACAACAACCTCCTGAACCTTTTCAGAGAGACCTTCCAACTCCAAAACTTTTAGGAAATTCTCCTTAGCGGTTGCCTCTTTACCAGCCTCCACCTGCAAAGCATACCACTTAAATTCACCCATTATCCACCTCTCAGAGAAAGTAAAAAGTTAATGATTCTTACAAAAGCTATATCTAAGATCCAAAGATAAAGACCGATTATTAGGGAGAATATTATAACACTAACTGTAGCCTTAAAAGCCAAACTCTTTTGGGGCCAAGAAACCCTGTTTAACTCTTGTCTTACACCCTTTAAGAAGCTCTTTATCTTTTCCATTCCTTTCTCCATACGGGGCACGGAGGACTCGAACCCCCAACCGCGGGATTTGGAGTCCCGCGCTCTGCCAATTGAGCTAGTGCCCCTACTTTACCTCTCTATGGATGGTGTGCTTTTTGCACCACTTGCAGTATTTTCTCAGTTCCAACCTTTGGGGCTTTTTTTGCTTGTTCTTTGTGGTGGAGTAGTTCCTCCTTTTGCACTCAGTACACGCCAAAACTATTACCTCTCTCACCGCAGCCATGTTTTACCCCCTCAGTCAAGTATTTTTGTGACAACACCTGCACCTATTGTCTTTCCACCTTCCCTTATGGCAAACCTTAAACCTTCCTCCATCGCTATGGGC
>NZ_JNIE01000008.1 GCF_000702425.1 Thermocrinis jamiesonii | reverse complement strand
TGGTTTCATCCAGCGAGCTATAATGAAGTTAAGTCTTTTAGGTTAAGGAAGAGTAAGAGTAAGTGGTTTAGGTTTTTGGTAGAAACTTTTGAAGTTATAGGGGATAAGGGTTATAGGGGCTGTGAGCATGTAGTAGTTTGTGAGAGGAAAGAAAGCAAGAGCATAAGACAGGCTGTGGAAGGTGTGAACTCACAGATAAAGGTTTTCAATTACATCAGCAGGTGGAGGAAGGGTATAACACTTTTGGCTTACCTTTATGGATATGCTATTGGCTACAGCTTCTTCAGAAAAAGCTATGTGCTTAGTTAATTTCTCACCCGACGTATATTATCTTAAAATTAATGCATACTCACTCATACGTAAGGTATAACCCTGCGTATAGATTAAGCCCTTAATTATAGCCTTAATGTGGTTTATAATAGAAAAAAACAGAAGGAGGTAGTTCCGTGAAGATAACGTTAAGCGTGATAAAGGCAGACATAGGGGGGTTTGTAGGACACTCTGGTGTTCATCCCGAAGTTTTGGAAAAGGTAAAAGAGATAGGTTTGGCAGAGGTGGAAAAAGGCAATCTCATAGACTGTCAGACCCTCGTGTGTGGAGACGACATAGCTTTGGTGATGACCCATCAGCATGGGGTGGATAGCGAAGTGGTTCATGGTATAGCTTGGAGGGCTTTTGAAGCAGGCACGGAGATTTCCAAAAAGTTAAAGCTTTACGGAGCGGGACAGGACTTACTTTCTGATACCTTTTCTGGAAACGTAAAAGGTATGGGACCGGGCGTGGCGGAAATGGAGTTTGAAGAAAGACCTTCTGAGCCCGTTATAGTTTTCTTTGCGGACAAAACCTCACCAAGTGCGTGGAATTTACCGCTTTACGAGATGTTTGCAGATCCTATGGTATGTGCAGGACTGGTAATAGATCCAAAGATGCACGAGGGATTTACCTTTGAAGTTTTGGATACATTCACAGGAAAGGCTGTTAGACTCTCTACGCCTGCAGAGCTTTATGATCTTTTGGCTTTAATAGGCTCTGTGGGAAGGTATGCCATAAAGAGCGTTTGGAGAAATTCAGACGGTGAGATCGCCGCAGTAGCATCCACCCAAAGATTATCCCTTATAGCGGGCAAGTATGTGGGTAAGGACGATCCTGTTATGATAGTTAGGGCTCAGTCAGGTTTTCCGGCAGTAGGTGAGATTTTGGAACCCTTTGCAAGACCCTGGATAGTGGAAGGTTGGATGAGAGGATCCCACAACGGACCCATAATGCCCGTTTCATTCAAACAAGCTACGCCCACCAGGTTTGATGGACCACCAAGGGTTATAGCGGCAGGGTATCAAATAGCCCAAGGCAAGCTCATAGGACCAAGGGACCTCTTTGATGATCCAGCCTTTGATAAGGCAAGAGAGCAAGCCCAAATTATTGCGGACATCCTCAGAAGGCAGGGCATATTTGAACCTCATAGACTACCTTCGGAAGAGATGGAATACACCACACTACCAAAGATCTTGAAAAAGCTGGAAGGAAGATTTTACGATCTTGAGGAAGGAAAGAAAGCACCTACAGGAGAAGAACATCACACCGAAACGGACTAAAACATGGAAAGGATTTTAAGCGTAGAAGAGAAGGTCGTTCTAATAGTTGAAGAGTTTCTTGAAAACATAGAAAATAAAGAGCCCTTTGCCTATCATCTGGAAGACTATCGTTTTAGGCTAAGATCTAAATTACTTGAACTGCTAACCCAATTTGCTGACAGCAAGTCTGCCAACGCAAGCTTTGACAGTGCATTGGAAGGCATATTGGTTTGTGTGGAAAAGCGTCTGAACAGTGTAGACTTTGAGAACGAAAAAGAGCTTAGAAGGTTCTTAGAGGCTGTGGAAAAAACCAACGAACTGCTTAAAGAATTTTTAGAAGGAGACAGGGTAAAAGACAAGTCTGTGTTATCCAAAGTTTCCGGAAAGTTGGGAATGCTGGCGGAGGAGTTGAGGTTGGAAATTAACAAAAGGTTTGGAGGATTGCTAAAGAGAATTAAAAGATTCTTCAGAAAGTAGGATCTACCTTTTGAGTTGGGACAGTTCCCTTGCGGAGGCGTAAAGCACTGCCTCTGCTACTAACTGATCATTAACCTTTGCAATACCCTTCATTTTGGAAAGGCTCTTTTTTAGAGAAACTGCCTCCAACTCAAGCACAAGCTGATCTCCGGGATACACAGGTCGTTTAAACCTTGCTTCATCTATGCCTGCAAAAACCACAGCGTATTTTCCTATTTCCAAGTCCAAAGACTTAATCATCAGTATTCCTCCCACCTGCGCCAGCGCTTCAAGAATATATACGCCGGGCATTAAGGGAAAGCCGGGAAAGTGTCCCTGAAAGTAAGGCTCGTTGATGGATACGTTTTTTAAACCCACTATTCTCTTTCCAAGCTCAAGCTCAATGATTTTGTCCACCAACAGCAGTGGATAGCGATGAGGAAGTATTTGCATTATCTCGTCTATTTCCATCACTTTTTTATCCTTTTCCGCCATCCTTTAAAATTATAATGGTGAAATTTTTAGAGCTTGCACAGTTTTTTGAAAGACTTGAGGGAACTACCAGCAGGCTGGAAATGTCCCAAATACTCTACGAACTTTTTTCTAAGGCAGACAAAGAAGAAATAGATAAAGTGGTCTATTTGACTATGGGAGAACTCGTGCCTTCCTTCAGGGGTTTAGAGTTTGGCGTGTCCGAAAAGTTGGTAATGGAAGCTTTGTCCAAGGCTTGCGGTTTGAAGCTGAGCAGTATCCAAAAGCTTTACAAAGACTTGGGAGATGTGGGAAAAGTAGCTTTGGAGGTGTTAAAAAGGGAAGGGAAGGGTTTGAGTGTTTCTCAGGTTTATGAAGAGTTGTATAGTATAGCAAGGGCTAAGGGAACCTTAGACAAGGTTATGTTGCTTATCAACCTACTAAGGGCTTTATCTTCCGTAGAGGCAAAGTTTGTGGTAAGAATCATAGTTGGGAACCTTCGCTTGGGTGTGGGAGAGGCTACGATCATAGAAGCCCTGGCTCTTCTGTTAGGCAGAAGGGAATATAAACAGATGGTAGAAAGAGCTTACAATCTTTGTTCTGATCTTGGCTTGGTAGCAAAAACTCTTGCGCAGAAAGGTCTACAAGGTTTGGCAGAATTTAAGATACAGCCCGGTTATCCTATACGCATGGCTTTGGCAGAAAGGGTAGCAAGTGCAGAAGAGTTAATAAGAAGGTTGGGCAAATGCGCCGTTGAGGCAAAATACGATGGCTTTAGACTCCAAATTCACAAAAAGGGTGAGGAAGTTTATATATACTCAAGAAACTTAGAGCCTATGACTGAAATGCTCCCTGAAATAAAGCAAGCCATCACAAAGATTGACGCTGATGAGTTGATCATAGAAGGAGAAGCATTGGCTGTAAATGAACAAACGGGAGAGTTCTATCCCTTTCAGATAACCATACAAAGGAAGAGAAAATACAACATTTACGAATACTCAAAGGAGTATCCGCTAAAACTCTTTTGCTTTGACCTTTTGTATTTGAATGGAGAAGATTACACCACTAAGGCGTTCATAGACAGAAGGAAAAAGTTAGAAGATCTAATAACTTTTGGAAATACCCTTGAGCTTTCAGAGTTAAGAATAGTCCAATCTGCAAAGGAGGTGGAGGAGTTTTTTGAAGATGCTATTCTTAGAGGCTTAGAGGGAATTATGGGAAAAAGGCTTGATGCACCATACACCGCAGGCTCAAGAAACTTCAACTGGGTAAAGCTAAAGAGAAGCTATAAGGGACAACTTGCGGACACCGTAGATGTGGTCATAGTGGGCTATTTCTACGGAAGGGGAGCAAGGGCAGAACTGGGCATAGGAGCACTGCTAACCGCAGTGTATGATCCTTCTTCCGATACGTTTAAGACCGTTAGCAAAGTGGGTTCGGGCTTTTCAGAAGAAGAGTGGATAAGTCTAAAAAAGATGTTGGATGAGATTAAGCTTGATCACAAACACGCAAGGGTTGATTCTTTGATAACGCCCGATGTATGGGTGGAACCAAAATACGTGATAACCGTATCCGCAGATGAAATAACCCGCTCGCCTTTGCACACCGCAGGAAAGACAGGGGATGAACCCGGATACGCCTTGAGATTTCCAAGGGCTGTTGGTTTTGTAAGGTTAGACAAAAGGCCAGAGGACGCCAATACTGTAGAGGAGATCCTAAGGATGTATCAGATTCAGAAAAGGATAAGTGTGGAATGAATGGCGGTGGGAGGACTCGAACCTCCGACCTGGGACTTATGAGATCCCCGCTCTAACCAACTGAGCTACACCGCCTATGATTTATTATTATACTATGCGAGTTGTAATAGTAGGCAATGGTCCTGCAGCAGCCTCCGCTATTGAAGCCTTTAGGCAGGTGGATAAAGAGTCAGACATAATAGTCCTTTCGGACGAGCCTTACCCAACTTACGCACCAAACTGTATGGAGAACGTAATTAGGGGGGACATTTCGGATCAAGCACTGTTTTACAAAGGGGGATATGAGTTTTATGAGCGCATGAGGGTAGATTTCAGACCAAACAAAGAGGTGGTAGGCATAGACAACAAAAGAAAGGTGGTTATAGTCAAAGGTGGGGAGGAGATATCTTACGATAAGTGTCTTTTGGCTGCGGGTGCAAGCGCCTTTGTCCCACCCATACCCGGAAGAGAATTGGGTGGTGTTACCACTGCAAAAAACTTGGACGACGCCAAAAGGATAAGGGATTTGGTTCTATCTGGAAGGGTAAAAAGGGTTGTGATCGTAGGAGCGGGTCCCATAGGTGTGGAGGACGCAGAAACTCTAAGGAGTATGGGCATTCAGGTCGCTGTAGTGGAGTTTTTTGACAGAGTTCTCCCAAGAATGCTGGACAAATACATGGCAGACAGATACATGAAAATCCTTGAAGAAGAGGAGGGTATAGAGTTTTACCTAAACCATCAGGTTTTAGCAATACACGGGGAGGACGGTTGGGTAGAGGCAGTAGAAATAGTTCAAAATGGCAGTGATAGAAGAAAGTTCCTTAGGGCAGATTTGGTTATCCTTTCCACAGGCGTTAGACCAAGGACGCATTTGGTAGCAAATACGGACATAAAGATCCACATAGACGAAAGGACTGGAAGGGTTGTAGGTGGAATACTTGTGAATGAGTATCAGCAAACATCAGACAAAGACGTTTACGCCGCTGGAGACATATGCTCTGGAATTGATGCATGGGGCAGACAAAGGTGGATCGCCCTTTTTCCACCTGCTCAGCAAGGGGGAGCAGTGGCAGGCTACAACATGGCAGGTCTAAAGGTAAAGCATTCTGGTTTGGTGGATTATAATGCGGTAAAAACTCGTTCTGTGCCAGCGGGCAGTGGAGGAGTGTTTGAAGACGCAGAAAGTTCAATGGTCTTTGAATACGAGCAGTATCTGATTAAAGTATTTTTGAAGGAAGGTAGGGTATGCGGATACCAATTTGTAGGGCAACCAAAAACTAAAAGGCTAAACCAAAGAAATGCCTTTTTAAAAGATAAAGCGTGGGAGCACATAATGAAGGATAGAGGCTTGGGCTTAGAGGCTTCTGGAGTTTTGTTCCATCACTTTATAAATCAAAAAGACAGAAACTTTTCGCCAGAGGTGGTAAGGGTTATAAAGATGGGTATGCTGAGGAGTTTGGGAAATCCTAAGTTTGAAACTCCCCTGTTTTATCGGGAGTAAAAACTTCTACTCTATTCCTTCCCCCTTCCTTTGCCTTGTAAAGGGCAATATCTGCCTCTTTTATTAAATCATCTATACTCTCCATACCACTTCTAAATTCAGACGCTCCTATGCTAATAGAAACTAAAATCACTGTATGACCATACTCCACGGGTCTATTTGCTACCGCACTTCTTATCCTCTCGGCTAATATCTTTGCTCCATCTAAACCTGTATTGGGCAAAAGCACAGCAAACTCCTCCCCTCCCATTCTTGCACAAATGTCAGACTGCCTTACCACACTTCTAAGCACATCTGCAAAGACTTTTAAAACTACATCTCCAGCGTCATGTCCATAAGTGTCGTTTATCTTTTTAAAGTGGTCTATATCAATGATCAAGAGAGACAGCTTTTTCCCATACCTTTTTGCCTCTTCAAAGATCAAATTGGCGTGTTCAAAGAAGAACCTTCTGTTTGGCAAACCGGTAAGTGAATCATAATAAGCCAATTCCTGAAGTTGTTTGTTCTTGGCTTCAAGCTCAGAAAGCAGATTGCCTATGGTTGAAGCAGCATCTATAAAGCTGTTTCTCAGATGGTCAAGTTCGTCCATTTTTTTGGAAGTTTCAAAGGGCTCTATTTTAGAAAAATCCCCCATTTTAATCCTATTGGAAAACTCCTGGAGTTTTATTATTCTGACTATTAAATCCTCGGAAAACTTGTAGAGTAAGAAAGAAGATAGCAATGATAACACGAAAGAATAACCAACAAGCACACCCATCAAAGTGTAGAAGTTTGCGTATATGTGAGAAACGTCCTTCACAAACAACACCTGCCCAAACTGATAACCACTTTCTTCAAAAAGTGGAAATTCTACTAACAGAGCTTTTTTTAGACCAGTTCCGTAAACCAAGTATCCACCTACCTTAAATGGCACATTAAGAACCGATTCATCAGAAAAGCCTGCTATTATTAGATCGTCTTTAAACAACTTATCCTTGACAAACCTATCTAAAAGTTCCTGTGGTAGCCTATCAATGTAAGATCTATCGTAGTAAAGCAACCATTCAACGTAGTCTAATTCTTCCATCAATTCTAAAAGCTTTTTAAAATTTATACCCAAAAAATAGCAATCTTCATCCAAAAAGATTTTCTTACCGTAATAAAGTCCTCCGTCTGTAATCCTGTAGTGCGGTATCCCACCGCATTCCTCATCTACTCTTAACAATATATAGTAATCATCTTTACCTTGAATTATTTTAGATTTAGCTAACTCTATATTACGTTCTTCGTGCTTAAGCAAAGTTCTAAAATTGTTGTATAGAGTATCCCTTTCTTTAATCAATGCTTCTTCACTTATTCTCTGAAATACGAAATATATTAAGAATGCTGTTGGAAAAAATGTTATCAAGAAGGACAGAATAACCCGTATGAGTATTCTTTTCTTTAACATTCAAAGAATTCCCTCCGCAAAAAGCCATCAAACACTCTCACTACGCTACCCTCCAAAAACACTTGCGTTAAATGCTCGTCAAAGTCTATGTTAAGAGTTTCCCCACTGCGGGTTTTAACCTCCACAGGTTTTGTAGAAACAATGCCTTTTTTGTAAGCAACTAATGCAGATGCTGTGGCACCTGTCCCACAGGCTAAGGTTTCTGTTTCTACACCCCTCTCATAGGTCCTTATCTTTATGCTGTTAAAACTTATAGGTTGGATAAAATTTACATTAGTTCCCTTAGGCTGAAAGCTTGGATGAAATCTGATCAATCTGCCCAGTTTAATCACATCAATCTTTTCCACATCATCTACTAAAACTACAAAGTGAGGCACTCCGGTGTTTATAAAACTCCCTTCTATCCTCTGACCATCCACATCCAAAACTACCTCTCTGTAGTCTTTGGGTTGGGTAAGCTGGACTTTTATTCTTCTGCCCTTTTCCAAAACAAAGGCTTGAATAACCCCAGCTAAGGTCTCAAAGCGAACGTATTCTCCCACTATACCCTCTTCAAAGGCAAACCTAACCGCACAGCGCGAACCATTACCACACATCTCTGCCTCAGAACCGTCCGCATTAAAAAACCTCCAGCTAAAGTCGTTATTTTTGTCCTTTGGATTCTCTATGAGTATTAACCCATCCGCACCAACGCCGGTGTGAAAGGCACATACCCTTTTGACAAAGTCTTTTATGTCAAGGTTTAAGTCCTTCAAAAACTCCTCTACCTTTTTATCTCTGTTGTCTATGATTACAAAATCGTTACCCGATCCTTGCAGTTTAGAAAACCGCATAGCTAATTAGAACTTGTAATCATCACTTAATATCTTTTCATAAAACCCCTTTGGCAAGAAAGCATGTTTGTGCATTTCCTCACTGTAAAGTTTTGTTTGAACTTTGACCTCCCTGCTTGGCTCCCTAACTTGGTATTTCTTACTACCTACAGACATTGTCCACCAATAACCCGCATAACCCGGAATTACCGCAGTGTATAGATCAACTATGGGAAAGATCTTTCTTAGCGTTTTTTGGATCCTTCTTACTATCTCCATATGGTAATAAATGGATTCAGTCTGTCCCACGTATATCCCATCTTCCTTGAGGGCTCTATAGACATACTTAAAGAACTCTTCCGTAGTGAGCACATGTGCAAATCCCACTGGGTCTGTTGAGTCAACTATTATCACGTCAAACTCGTTTTCGTAATCTTGGATGTATTTATAACCATCTTCGTTTAGAACGATTACTCTTGGATCGTCAAAGGCACAGGCTATGGTGGGCAAAAAGCGCTTTGATACTTCTATTACCTCCTTATCTATATCCACCAAAACCGCCCTTTTAACCTCTGGGTGTTTTAATACTTCTCTCAATACTCCTCCATCTCCTCCACCTATAATGAGCACAGTTTCTGGGTTAGGATGGGCATACAATGGCACGTGAGCCATAAATTCGTGATAAATAAACTCAAATTTTTCATCGCACTGAGCGACACCATCCAAAACCAAAACCCTTCCAAAGTATGGAGATTCAAGCACGGTTATTTCCTGATACTGGCTTTTGCCGTGGTATAGCACATTCTCTACAGGATAGCAGTGCCTAATGGGTGCATAGGGATCCCTCTCCATAAAGAACACATCCATCATCTCTACTCACCTCATTAGTTTTTATATCTTTCTTACCAAAAGTATAATCATAATAAAAGCAAGCAGTAAGCCAAATAAATTTAAAGCCATGGACACACCATGCCACTTCATAAACTCTGAATAATCAATCATCTTTAAATTTCTGGCTTTTGGAAGAACATAAAAAAGATGAAATCCATGCACTAAGAAATTAGCCAAAGATACTGCAAAGAAAAGTTTGCCTAACTTCCAACCAAGCACTACGGAGATCAGCATTACAAGAAAGCCAATACCAAAGTAAACTGGAAAAACTTTCTCTACCACCCTCCCTGCCTCTGCCCTTTCCAAAACTTTAAAAAGAGTAGGTGCTATGTATGCACTGAAAAAGACACCCATACCTAAATAGAAGCTGTTTAAAAAGAATAAAAGCTTACTCATGCTGAACCACTAAGGGTATATTGTAAGACTTTAACACGCTGAGAAGTTTCTTTTCGTTTTCTGGTTTCATCTCACACATAGGTAGTCTAAACTCCTTTTCGCACATACCCATAGCCCAACAGGCGGTCTTTACAGGTATAGGGTTAGTCTCTATAAAGAGCACCTTAAACAGATCATACAGATAGTAGTGCATCTCCCTTGCCTTTTTGAAGTCTCCCTTCAAAGCAAAATCTACAAGCATTTTAACTTCTTTGGGCATTACGTTGTTGGCAACAGATATTACCCCTTTTGCTCCCAAAGCCATCATAGGAAGCGTTAGAGAATCATCACCAGAAAGAATAGTAAAGTTTTCTCCCATCAACTTTTTGATCTCCGATATTCTATCCATGTTTGGAGTGGATTCTTTTGAACCTACGATATGTTCGTGTTCCTTTGCAAGTTTGTATATGGTTTCTGGCGCTATCTCTACTCCTGTCCTTGAGGGGATGTTGTAAAGAATTATAGGTATGCTTACTTCTTCCGCAACAGCTTTGAAATGTCTGTAAAGTCCTTCTTGGGTTGGCTTGTTGTAATAGGGGACTACCAAAAGGCAAGCATCCGCTCCTACCTTTTGAGCGTGAGTTGAAAGTTCAATGGCTTCGTGGGTAGCATTGGCTCCTGTGCCAGCTATTATTTTTATTCTCCCTTTGGCTATCTTAACCGCCTCTTCTATAACTTTTTCGTGTTCTTCAAAGGTCAGGGTGGGAGACTCCCCGGTGGTGCCACACACCAAGATGGCATCTGTGCCGTTGTTTATATGAAACTCTATGAGCTTGGCCAAAGATTCATAATCTACTTCCCCATTTTTGAAAGGGGTTATCAAAGCTACAATTGACCCCTGAAACATGGCTTGTAAGATTATAAACCAAGTTTTACATTCCATACCTATTTATTGATTCCTCCCCAAGCTTATAATGATAAAGGTAAAGAAGGGATAAACATGGAGCTTGTTGCTGGTTTTTTACTTTCCGTTGTTATCGTATTAGCTGGCATTCTCCACAGCAAAAATACTAATGAATCAGTTACCGTTGAAAAAGAAGATAAAGTAGAAAAAGACATACAGCAAAAAGCGGAGGCTATTAATATTTCAAACTGGATGCCTTTGGATGTTAATAGAGTAAGTGAGAATCCAAAACATTTGCCTTTAAACCCGGAAGTTAAAACAGCAGAAGTAGAAAGTAAAGAATCATTTAAATACGATATAGATTTCATAGAAGGGATTGTTAATCACTATGTTTCAATAACCATAATTCCAAATTCGGATAGGTCTATTGTAGAAATTAGACAGAAGGTTGAAAAACTAAGCTTAATGAGTGAGTTTGTAAAAGTAAGGGCATACATATCTAGACAACCCAAGATTTACGAAGAGTACAGCATACCGCCTGTAGATTACAGGAATAAAACAGCTATAATAAGAATTCCTATTGATAAAAAGTATGAGTTTTATCAGCTTCAGTATTCAGTGAAGGGACCGTTCAAGGAGCCAGAGGTGATACGCGTAAAGTAAAGTGCATTATATTATATTATCGCTATGAGAAAGCTTAATAAATTGGGAAGTATTGGAATAGCAATATTAACCTTTAGCTTAGGCTTTATAGTGGGCTTTGCTTCTCAGGGCAAGCAAGCAGAGGACGAATATAAGTATCTAAGAATTTTTACCGATGCGCTGAAGATAGTAAAAGACAATTACGTAGAGCCAGTTAGTACAAAAGACTTAATCTACGGTGCTTTGAACGGTATGACAAGAGCTTTAGATCCGTTTTCCGCCTTTTTTGATCCTAAGCAATACGAGAACTTTAAGCAAGAAACAGAAGGGGAATTTGGAGGCATAGGTATAGAAATAGGTATGGAAAAAGGAAGGCCTATAGTTATATCTCCCATAGAAGGAACCCCTGCTTACAGAGCAGGTATAAAGCCAGGTGACATAATACTTGAAGTAGATGGAGAAGATACATCAAACATGAGTCTTATGGATGTGGTGCAAAGGATTAGAGGTAAGGTGGGAACAAAAGTAAGACTTTCTATATACAGAAAGGGTATGGACAAGCCTATAATGGTAGAGCTGGAAAGGGCGTTAATAAAGATAGAGAGCGTGAAGTGGACAATGGTAGGAGAAAACGTAGGCTATATAAAGCTTTCTCAGTTTAACGAAAAGGTAAGCGTTCAAGTAGAAAGGGCTATCAAAGAACTGCTTGCCAAAGGAGCTAATGGCTTGATTTTGGACCTAAGAAATGATCCTGGAGGACTTTTGAGTGAAGCGGTAAATGTGACAGACCTATTTTTGCCCGAAGGAAAGCTCATAGTTTATACAAAAAGCAGGAATGGGGAAACCCAAAGATACTTTTCCAGACGGAAGCCAATAATACCTGATGATCTTCCTTTAGTTGTGTTGATAAACAGAGGTTCTGCAAGTGCCTCAGAGATCGTAGCTGGTGCCCTACAGGATCACAAAAGGGCTATTATTTTGGGAGAGAAATCCTACGGTAAAGCGTCCGTGCAAAACATCATACCTATGGAAGATGGTTCCGCCTTAAAACTGACAGTTGCTTACTATTACACTCCCCTTGGCAAACTCATACACAAAAGCGGTATAACTCCAGATGTTGAAATAGCCATGACTGAAAAGCAAGAAGAAGCTCTGCGAGAGGCCATAAGGCAAAGAAAACTACAAGGTAAGAACGGACTAATAGTTATACCAGAAATGGACCCTCAGCTAAGCAAAGCTTTGGAATTGATAAAATCGGGACAAAAGCTAAGGAGAGTAGCTAACATATGATAACCTTAGCAGTTGAAACCTCCTGCGATGAAACTGCCTTAGCTTTGTATTCTCAAGAGCGCGGATTAATAGGAGATGTTCTGCTTTCTCAGACTAAAATCCACCAAGAGTTTGGTGGGGTGGTCCCAGAGCTTTCTGCAAGAGAACACACCAAAAATCTTTTGCCCCTCCTGGATCTTCTTCTTAAAAAGACAAACTTTAACCTAAGTAAGATTGATTTTATCTCTTTTACCTTAACTCCCGGTCTTATACTTTCCTTAGTGGTAGGTGTATCCTTTGCTAAATCCATCGCCTATGCCCTAAGGAAACCCTTAGTGCCCGTGCATCACTTAGAAGGACACATATACTCTGTTTTCGTGGAAAAACCTATTCCTTATCCGTTTTTGGCTTTGATCGTTTCCGGAGGTCATACAGACCTATACTTAGTTGAAGGTTTTGGAAGATACACATTCTTAGGTGGAACCTTGGACGATGCGGTGGGAGAAAGCTACGACAAAACCGCAAGGCTTATGGGGTTTGGCTATCCAGGTGGGCCTATATTGGACAGGTTAGCAAAGGAGGGAAAACCTACGTATAATTTACCAAGACCTATGATAGAAGAGCCAACGCTTAATATGTCTTTCAGTGGGTTAAAGACCGCAGTAAGACGTATTGTAGAATCTGGTGAGTATTCAAAAGAAGATCTGGCTTCTTCGTTTCAAAATGCGGTTTTGGATGTGTTGGAAGCCAAAACCTTAAGAGCTTTGGAACTAACTAAGGTAAGGAGATTGATAGTGGTTGGTGGAGTTTCCGCAAACACCGGACTTCGCCAGAGGTTTAGCATGCTTGCAGACAAACTCGGCATAGAGCTATACATACCCCATCCAAAGCTATCTACAGACAACGCGGTGATGATAGCTTATGCAGGTTTGGAAAGGTTTAAAAGGGGCATAACCGCCCCTGATGATATAAATCCGGAGCCAAACATTCCGCTCGAAACCTTTGGGAGGTTGTGGTCATGAGTGTAAAGGATTACATAAAGGAAAAGGCTGGATACATACTTTCTAACTTGCTTTGCAACGGAGGAGAATACGGAGAGATATTTTACGAGAAGTCAATTACGAGCAGGATCCAATTGGAGGATAACAAAATAGACAAAGTTCAGTGGGGAATTGATGAAGGTGTGGGCATAAGGCTAATAAAGAATGGAAAAACCTATTATGGATACACTACCGATATAACCTACGAAAACCTTTTGGAAATAGCAAAGACCTTAGCTAAGGGCAGTGGTCATGGGCCAGTTGCCATTGGCAAAAAGCGTATAGTTGGATGGACTAAGGTAATAATAGATCCGGAAGAAAAGGACTTAAATTACAGGGCAGACATACTTCATAGGGCAAATGAAAAAGCCAGAAGCTTTGGAGATAAGATAAAACAGGTTTTAGTGGTTCTCATGGACAAAACGAGGGATATTATGGTGATAAACTCTTTGGGGGAAATTGCAGAGGATTTGCAAAAGAGAGTAGTGTTCTTTACAGAAGTGGTAGCAAGTGACGGTATAAACTTGCAAAGAGGTTATGAGTCTTTGGGAGGAACTGTGGGCTTTGAGATCTTTGAGGAAACACCTCCCGAGCTTGTGGCGGAAAAGGCTGCAAAGCGAGCTTTGCTTATGCTTTCTGCAAAGCCAGCACCTGCTGGACAATTTACGGTGGTCCTTTCTGGAGAAGCTGGAGGGACTATGATACACGAGGCGGTAGGACACGGATTTGAGGCGGACTTAGTCCAAAAAGGTCTCTCTGTTTATAAGGGTAAATTGGGACAAAAGGTTGCCAGCGAACTGATAACTGTAATAGATGATGGATCCCTTCAGGGTAAAAATGGCTACTTTGTGGTGGATGACGAGGGTGTCCCTTCCCAAAGGACTGTGCTTATAGAAAACGGTTATTTAGTGGGCTATATGTATGACAGGCTCTCTGCCATGAAAGAAGGAAAACAATCCACCGGAAACGGAAGAAGGCAAAGCTACGCTCACATTCCAATGGTTAGGATGACAAATACCTACATAGCCAGCGGTAAGGACAATCCAGAGGATATAATAAAGGATACCAAGAAAGGGGTGTTTGTAGTTAAAATGGGAGGAGGAGAGGTCAATACAGTAACTGGAGATTTCGTCTTTGAAATTATGGAGGGATATATGATAGAAAATGGGGAGATAACCTATCCCATAAGGTCTGCTACTCTAATAGGCAATGGTCCAAAGGTATTGCAGGATGTGGATGCGGTGGGTTGGGATCTGGGTTGGAGCATAGGTACGTGTGGTAAAGACGGACAGGGTGTGCCAGTATCGGACGCTCAGCCCACTCTTAGGATAAGATCTTTGGTTTTAGGCGGAACGGAGGTTTAATTATGAAAGGAATCCTTGATTTACTACCTTTTTTGCTTTTTTTTGCGGTGGTTCTGCTTTCGGTTTTTGGAGGTGATATACTAAAAATCCTTGGAGGTGTTGTTATGGGCTTTTCTCCACTGATAGTTATAGCTATTTTGGTTGTTATATTCTTAGCTGCAGCTGTAAAGATAGTTCCTGAGTATCAGAGGGCGGTTATCTTCAGGTTGGGTAGGGTGATAGGTGCAAAGGGTCCAGGCCTTTTTATACTCATCCCCATCATAGACAAAATGGTAAAGGTGGATTTAAGGACGGTCACTTTAGACGTGCCTACACAAGACATAATCACAAAGGATAACGTCTCTGTTAGTGTGGATGCGGTGGTGTATTTTAGGGTAGTGGATCCGGTAAAGGCCATTGTGGAAGTAGAGAACTACCTTTACGCTACCTCCCAGATAGCTCAGACCACCTTAAGAAGCGTGTGCGGTTCGGTGGAGTTAGACGAGCTTTTGGCAGAGAGGGAAAAGCTAAACATCCAGCTTCAGGAGATAATAGACAGACAGACGGACCCTTGGGGTGTAAAGGTGGTTGCAGTGGAGCTAAAGAAAATAGACCTTCCGGAAGAGCTAAGAAGGGCAATGGCAAGGCAGGCTGAGGCAGAGAGAGAAAGAAGAGCAAAGATCATCACCGCTGAGGCAGAATATCAAGCGGCGCAAAAGCTGGCAGACGCTGCAAAAATCTTAGCTTCAGAACCATTGGCATTACAGCTTAGATACTTAGAAACCATACAGAATACCGTATCTAAACCGGGGAACACAGTGCTTGTACCTCTACCTATAGAGATACTCTCTTACATCACGAAGGGCGTCGGTGAAATACAAGGTAAAGGTCAATAGAGCTGGGTTATTTTTCATAGGTATAAGCATATTTCTGGGAATATCGGCGGTAAATACTTCTAACAATCTTTTGTATTTGGTGGTTTCCTTTTTGCTCTCTTTTATGCTTATTTCTGGTCTTCTTTCTTTGTATAACTTAAAGGGCTTGGAGGTTCAGCTTATACCACCAAGGGAAGTTTATGCGGAAAGGTTGGAAAGATTTAGAATAATCGTAAAAAACAGAAAGAGTTTTCCATCCTTTACCATACTGGTTGAACAAGGACAAAGTAGAGTATTCTTTCCGTTGATAAAAAAAGAGCAAGAAGAAAGTATAGCTCTTAAATTCCCAAAGAGAGGTTTTTACGAAAAAATAAGCCTGAAGATCTCTTCGTCCTTTCCGGTGGGGCTTTTTGAAAGGTATTACGTTGAAGAAATTCCCATAAGGTTGGTAGTTTTCCCAAAGCCGATAATGGTAAAACAAAAGCTTACGGTGGAAGGCACATACAAAGGAGATTTACTAAAGATAACCAAAAAGTTAGGTTACGATCAGATTCGGAATGTTAGGGAATACAGGGGAGAACCTATAAAGTTCGTGCATTGGAAGCTTTCCGCAAAGCTGGATAAGTTTTTTGTAAAAGAGTTTGTTTCCGAAGAGAGCCCTCCCGTTGTCCTGAGCTTAGACACCGTGGATGGTGATCTGGAGGAGAGGGTCTCAAAACTCAGTTATCTTGTGCTTGACTTTTTAAGAAGGGGCTCACCGGTAGGTTTAAAGCTTGGAGACCTTTTTTTGAAACCATCCACTGGAGAAGAACATAAAAGAAGGCTCCTAACAGAGTTAGCTCTCTTCGGTAACAGCCCTGGGATAAGAACCTAATAGCTTTACCATCTGGGTCCTTTCCTTTAGACTTTCTATAGCCAGTTTCACGTTTTCATCCTCTGCGTGTCCTTCTAAATCCACAAAAAACACATAATCCCAAGCCTTTTTCCTTGAGGGTCTTGATTCAATTTTTGTAAGATTTACTCCGTATATGTAAAAGCTTTCCAAAGCTTTGTATAGCGCGCCTGCTTCGTCTTTGACTGCAAATATCAAACTTGTTTTATCTTTTCCTGTCCTTTTCACATCCCTTTTTCCGAGCACCAAAAAACGAGTGTAGTTGTTCAAGCTGTCTTGGATGTTCTCCGCCAGTATGTTTAGGTGGTAGGTGTAGGCTGCTACTTCACTGGCAATGGCACCTGCTCCCTCCTTTTCCAAAACTATTTCGCAAGCTCTGGCAGTGCTTTCAGTTTCAACAAGCTTGGCATGACTGAGGTTTTTCTCCAACCAATTTCTACATTGAGCCAACGCTTGCCTGTGGGAATAGACTTCCCTTATTTCTTCCAAGCTTGATGCATTGGAAAGAAGATGGAGTTTTATGGGTATTACCACTTCCCCCACAATTTTTACGTCAAACTCTAAGAACATATCAAGGGTATAATTTACAACTCCCTCCGTGGTGTTTTCTACAGGCACAACTCCGTAATCTACCCTTTCTGTTTCAACTTCCAAGAACACATCCCTTATGGTAGGAACTGGGATGTAATATGCGGATAAGCCAAAGTGTTCCAAAGAAGCCTGATGGGTAAAGGTAGCCTTTGGACCAAGGTAAGCGATCCTTAGCTCCTTTTCCAAGGAAAGACAAGCAGACATTATCTCCCTGAAGACGTGTCTTATTGCTTCTGAAGGGAACACCTCACCATAGACTTCCCTGTTGATTTTTATAGCCTTTTCTATAACCTCCCTCTCCCTTTCTGGAGAATAAACCTCCAGCTTGAGCTTTTTTTTAATCTCCCCTATAGCCTTTGCTAGCTCGGCCCTTTTGTTGAGAAGCTTTATGATTTCCTCATCTATAAGGTCTATCTCTCTCCTTAGTTTGCTCAGCTCTTCCATAATGGTGAAAGATACTTTGGTTTGTCCTTTAAGCTATCAAGCAATAAATGGTGTTCTTTGTTTTTTTGCTTCCAATGTTTTCTTCTCTTTCTGTATATTTCCCTTAGGTATTCCTTTAACTTAAGGCTGGGATACTTACCTTTGGCTATTTTGTGCAGATGCCACCACCACTTTTCTATGGGCTGGCTTTGGTCATCCTCCAAAGGTTCATCGCTTGACTCCATAAGTTCTATAAACTTATGCACGTTTTGAAGAAGCTTTCTGTCTGTCTTTATCACATAAGGGCTTTCTTCCAAACCCTCCTGATAAATCCTTTCTCTAAGGTTTATTATCAAACTCGGATATCCTACCCCATACTTCATCAACATTTCCAACTCCGCATAATACACATAGTCAATCTCTAAGTTGTCCCTGATTAATATCATAATGAATAATTATACACCACCTGGTAAGCTTTGTAAGAGCTTCTTACGTTGGGACCACTAACCACATACTTAAAACCTAAGCTTAAAGCAATCTCTTTTAGTTTTTCAAACTCTTCTGGAGTGTAATACTTTACCACTGGATGATGTTTTACCGAAGGTTGGTAATACTGTCCAATTGTCAGAATATCACAATCCACGCTCCGCAGGTCTTCCATAACCTTGATTATTTCATCTTCTCTCTCACCAAAGCCCAATATTAGTGCAGACTTAGTGTATATGGTGCTTCTGAGCCTTTTGGCATGTTTGAGAAGATTTAAACTCCTCTGATAGTCTGCACCTTTTCTTACTTTATCGTAAAGTCTTGGGACTGTTTCCACGTTGTGATTTAGCACGTCCGGTTTTGCATCCAAAACTACTTTTAGCGAGTCATAAGAGCCTCCAAAGTCTGGAATAAGAACTTCAACTTTAATACCTTCTATGTTTTCCTTTAAAACTCTTATACACTTAGCAAAGTGTGAAGCTCCGCCATCTTTTAGGTCATCCCTTGTAGGAGAGGTAATGACCACGTATTTTAAGTTTAAAAGCTTAACCGTTTCCAAAAGCCTGTAAGGCTCCTCCTCATCCACAGGGAGGGTTTTACCCCTTTTGAGATTGCAAAAACTACACCCTCTGGTGCAAGTATTTCCTAAAATCATGAAGGTAGCAGTGTTTGCACTAAAACACTCAGATATGTTTGGACATCTTGACTCTTCACAAACAGTGTGAAGTTTTGCATTTCTTAGGAGCTTTTTTAGTTGGTGGGTTTTACTGAGAATAAGCACAGGTTTGAGCATTTGGATTATAATTATAAATCTAAAGGCGCATAGCTCAGTTGGCAGAGCGCTGGCCCGACACGCCAGAGGTCGGCGGTTCAAGTCCGCCTGCGCCTATTTAAAAATTACCCAACCATTCTCCAAAGCTTTCAAAAAAGGCTTTTATTAGCTTCTCTGAAGGTTCAAGTTGAACCACGATTATATTACCCCTTTTGCCCACCACTACGCCGTTCTTTAACTCTGTTGGCAATACAGAGAAAAGGTGATTATTTATAACTGAGCTTATACCTAAATATTCTTCAAACTCCTCTTTTTCTGTGGTTATAAGCAGGTCAAAATTCCCATCTTGAACAACTTGAGCATGCAGGTTTTTTAGGTATTCCTCAATCAGTTTTTTAAAGCGTTCGTCTGTTCTTATAAAAACTCTTTTACCTTCCAAAGACTTCCCCCACTGAGACTTTCCACCCGATTTTTCCAAAAGTTTTATTTCCTGTATAACCATACTACTGTCTAAGCCCTTACACATATCATAGACCGTCAGCAGAGCTACCGACACCGCAGTCAGAGCTTCCATTTCATAGCCAGTTTTGGATGTTCCAAGGACTGTAGAAAAAACTTCCAAGTAGTTTTTCCCAACTTTTACTTCCACTTCAACGTGTTCAAAGGAGATGGGATGGCAAAAGGGTAGGAGTTCTGCAGTTTTCTTGCTTGCCATTATACCAGCTAATTTACACGCAGACAGCACATCCCCTTTCGGAATTTGCCCACTTAGGATCCTTTGCACAGTATCTTCTTTTAGGGAGATCTTGCCATAAGCTTTGGCAAACCTAAGGGTTATGGGTTTTGTGGATACATCTACTGTTCGCATATTAACCTTTTAGAGTTCCCAAAGGTCTGAGCCTTAGCACAAGCTTTGCAATACCCAAAGCATCCACCACCTTTACTACTTCGGAAACATCCTTGTAAGCTTGAGGGATCTCTTCGGCTACTGTTCCTTTACCCCTCGCCACCACAACCAAACCCTTAAGGACCTTTTCCAACCCTTCTTTTCTTACAAATTCCTTGGCTTTTGTTCTTGACATTAACCTTCCTGCACCGTGGCATGCGGTTCCAAAGCTAACGTCCATGCTCTTGTTTTGTCCAACCAAAAGGAAAGAATACCTTCCCACGTCCCCCGGTATTATAACGGGTTGGCCTACCTTCCTGTAAGCGGGAGGCACTTCAGGGTTAAAGGGTGGAAAGGCTCTGGTAGCACCTTTTCTGTGAACCACCAACCTTAGGACTTTACCATCTACTTTGTGTTCCTCTATCTTTGCTATGTTGTGTGCCAAATCGTATATTAGCCTGTAGCCTAATTCGTCCCAAGATAATCCAAAAAACCTCCTTATTGTGTCTGCAGTTAGGAACCCAAGGATCTGTCTGTTTGCAAAGGCATAGTTTGCTGCGCTGTTCATAGCCTTAAAGTAATTTTGACCTTCTGGAGAATTAAAGGGCATGCACGCCAGTTGCATATCTGGAATATCTATCCCGTATTTCTTCAGGGCATCCTTTGCTACCTTCAAGTAATCCACGCACACCTGATGACCAAAACCCCTTGAACCAGAATGAACCATAATGCACACTTGACCAAGGCTAAGCCCAAGCTGTTCTGCAACTTCCTCATCATAGATCTCGTCTATGGTTTGAATCTCCACAAAGTGATTGCCAGAACCAACTGTGCCAAGCTCATCTGAACCCCTTTCGTAAGCCTCCTTTGATACCTTAGATGGATCAGCATTTGGAAGAGCTCCAAAGCTTTCTATATGCTCAAGGTCTTCTTCAAAGCCAAAACCGTGTTCAACAGCCCACTTGGCTCCTTTTACAGCTACCTCTTCCATTTGGGATCTTGTAAGCTTTATCTTTCCCGTAGAACCAACCCCTGCGGGCACCGCCTTCAGTATTTCTTCCATAAGCTCCCTTCTTACGGGATACACTCTATCTGCGGTGAGATTGGTGGCTATGAGCCTAACTCCACAGTTTATGTCGTATCCCACAGACCCTGGGCTTATTATTCCCCCTTCCTTTGGGTCAGTTGCCATAACACCCCCTACAGGGAAACCGTATCCCACATGAACGTCCGGCATGACGTATATAGCCTTCTTTACTCCCGGCAAAGTTGCGGCGTTTGCCGCCTGTCTTATAGCATCTTCTTCTAAGATCTCAAAGAGCCTATCGCTCAGGTAAAAATACACGGGCACTTTTTGTCCTTGAACGGTGTTTTCTTTTAGTTTATAAACGTATGGTTCAACTTCAACAAGCTCTTCTTTTAGCCCCATAAGCTTATAATTTAAGCTTTTTGCTAAACCTTGTGATAGAATAAGATTTTATGCTGTTGAAAGAGTATAATCCCTATCTTGAGTATAAAGATGGAGAGCTTCATTTAGAAGGTGTTTCTTTGAAAAACTTGGCAAAGGAATACGGCACCCCGCTTTATGTTTATAGTGCTTCTTACATCAGAGATAGGGTAAGAGCCTACAGGCGGGCTTTTCCAGAGGCTCTTATATGCTATGCGGTAAAGGCAAATTTTAATCCTTCAATAATAACCTTAGCTAAGGAGGAAGGAGCTGGTGCGGATGTAGTTTCTGGTGGTGAGCTTTATTTGGCTTTAAAGGCGGGTGTGGATCCTTCCAAAATAGTCTATGCGGGTGTGGGAAAGACAGTTCAAGAAATAGAGTTTGCGGTTAAGCAAGACATTTTGATGTTCAACGTAGAGTCCTCTATGGAACTTGACGTGCTAAACGATGTGGGGCAAAGCTTAGGGAAAAAAGTCAGAATAGCCATAAGGGTAAATCCGGACGTGGATCCTAAAACCCATCCTTACATATCTACTGGTATGAAGAAAAGTAAATTTGGCATAGATATAAAGCAGGCAAAGAAGGAGTACGAATACGCAAGGAAGCTGAAAAACTTGGAGATCGTCGGGATACACTGTCATATTGGCTCACAGATACTGGACGTTTCTCCTTACATAGAGGCGGTGGAAAAGGTGGTAGAACTTTACTGGGATTTAAGCAAGTCTGGGTTTGACATAAAGTATTTAGACCTTGGTGGTGGCTTGGGTATAAAGTATCAGCCAGATCAGGCAAACCCAGAGCCAGAAGATTTAGCCCACGCCATAATGCCAAGCTTGAAAGATGTAAAGGCACAGATAATTTTAGAGCCCGGAAGGTCCATAGTGGGGAATGGGGGTATCTTGATAACTCAAGTGCAGTTTCTAAAGGATAAAGGACACAAGCATTTTGTGATAGTGGATGCGGGTATGAACGACCTTATCAGGCCTGCCATATACTCCGCCTATCATCACATAGTACCTGTGGTGGAAAGAAACTCAAAATACATAAAAACTGATGTGGTGGGTCCCATATGCGAAACTGGAGACTTCTTAGCTTTGGACAGGGAAATTCCTTACGTTGAAAGGGGAGATTATCTGGCTGTGCTTTCTGCGGGAGCTTATGGCTTTGCCATGTCCTCCCAATACAACGCAAGACCAAGAGCTTGTGAGGTTTTAGTGGAGAAGGGAAGTGTGAAAGTGATAAGAAAAAGGGAAACTTACGAAGATATAATTTATTCATATTGAAGGACTTACTTATTGCTGACGGTATAAAGAAAAGATACAAAGACAAGGAAGTTTTAAAGGGGGTTAGTCTTTATGTAAGAAGGGGAGAGGTGGTAGGGCTTTTGGGTCCCAACGGTGCGGGAAAGACCACCCTTTTTAACTGTCTGGTGGGCTTTTTGCCGGTGGATGAAGGAAAAATAGAGCTGGAAGGTAAAGATATAACACACATGCCTGCCCACAAAAGGGCAAAGGAAGGCTTATCCTTTCTTCCACAGGAGCATACGCTCTTTGAAGATCTAACTGTTATGGAGAACTTGCTTATCTTTTTAGAGTTCTTTGAAGAAAGCAGGGAAGGACAGCTAGCAAGGGCAGAAGAGCTTTTAACGGACTTTGGACTTTACGAGCTAAGAAATCAAAAGGCGGGGAGCTTGTCCGGAGGTCAAAAGAGAAGGTTAGAAGTTGCCCGTTGTCTTATACCAAAACCCAAATACATTCTATTTGACGAACCTTTTGCAGGCATAGACCCAATAATGGTATCAGACATAAGACAGCTAATACTTAACCTAAAAGCTCAGGACATAGGCATTCTTATAACAGACCACAACGTCAGAGAAACCATAAGAGCGGTGGATAGGGTGTATATTATTTCAGAAGGTTCCATTTTAGCCCAAGGAGAACCTTGGCAAGTAATAGAAAATCAGAAGGTTAGAGAAGTTTATCTTGGTAAAGATTTCCAGCTATGATTTCGTTAAAAAGATGTCTCACCGTTTCTTTCCAATCCTTTTTACCTTCTTCTACCAAATCCAAAAGCTCTTCCATCTTAGCAGTATAGCTGTAATCTACGAGCTTTGGAAAGTTTTGCATAAGAAAGTCCACCACCTGAAAGGCTATAGGAGTAGGCTTTAGTTCGCCCTTTTCTACCACCACATAACCCCTTTCCTTTAGGGTTTTTACTATTGTGGAGTAGGTAGATGGTCTTCCTATGCCCAAGTCTTCCAGTTTTTTTACAAGGCTTCCTTCTGTGTATCTCTTGGGTGGTTGTGTTTGTCTTTCTTCCAAAAGGATCTGCTTTGGCTTTAAGACCTGTCCTTCTTTAAGTTTTGGTAGTTTTTGCTGTAAAAAGTCGTGCGGATAAAATTTAGACCAACCGTCAAAGATCAGCACCCTTCCTTTTGCAACTATTTCAAGGTTTTCTTGCCCTATGGGAACCAAAGTTACCCTTTGGTTTTCCAAAACAGCAGGTGTGGATAGGCTTGCTAAGGTTCTACCAAGTATCAGCTCAAAGAGCAAGAGTTCTTCTTTGCCTTCCGGTTTTTTGTAAAGGTTTGTGGGTCTTATGCACTCGTGAGCGGACTGTACGTGAGCCTTCTCTTTAAATCTTCTGAGAGTGCCCACGTAGTCTTTTCCGTAGTGCTTTTCTATCCAAGCCAGAAATTCCTGAGCCTTTTTTTCGTTCATGCGGTGGGCATCCGTTCTTGGGTAAGTGATAAAACCCTCTTCGTAAAGCGCTTGGGCAATCTTCATCGTTTTTTCCACACTCAGCTTTAACCTTTCGTTGGAAGCTCTCTGAAGCTCTGGAGTGTTAAAAGGTTTGGGTGGTGCTACCTTTTCTTGCCACCTTTCCACCTGTTTTACTTCAAAGAAAGCATTTTTTAGCTTTTCCATGTAAGGTTTAGCATTTTCTGGCTTTTCAAACCTTACTTCCAAATAAGCGTGAAAGTCCTCAAAAACTACCTTTACATAGTAAAACTTTTTCCTTCTGAAAGCCTGTATTTCCCTTTCCCTTTCAACTATCAACCTCAGAGCAGGGGACTGAACCCTTCCCACAGAAAGTCCCCTTTGTTTTAGCTCTTTACAAAGCTCAGGAGAAAGTAAGTATCCGATGAGTCTGTCTAAAACCCTTCTTGCAAACTGGGCTTTAACAAGGTTGAAGTCTATGCTCCTTTTTTCCTTTATAGCCTTTTTTATTGCCTCCTCCGTCACTTCGTAGAAATAAACCCTGTATATTGGTTTTTTTGTCTTCCTTAGCTCTTCCCAGAAAAAGTAAGATATAGCTTCTCCCTCTCTGTCTGGGTCTGTTCCAAGGAGAATAAGCTCAGAATTTATGGCATGCCTTTTTATGTCTTCAAAGACCTTTCTTTTGCCTTTTCTCCACTCAAAGAAAGGAGTTAAAGTTTCTAAGTCAACTCCGAGCTCGTCTTCTGGCAGGTCCTTTATGTGTCCTCCTGACGCCTTCACCAAATATCCCTTTCCTAAGTATTTGCTTATGGTCTTTGCCTTTGTGAAAGATTCTACTACAAAGAGAATCATGGATTTCCTCTTTTCAGCCACTCCTCAAAGGAAAGACCACCTTTTATAGCTTTTAGCATCTCTTCTTCCAAAGGCGACAAGTCCTTGGGAACAAGGTCTGGTCTCTTTTCCAGCGTTCTCTTTATAGAATGCCAAAGTTCCCACAGCTCTATTACCTTGTGATTGCCAGAGAGCAACACCTTTGGCACCTGCATACCTCTGAACTCGGCGGGTCTGGTATAAACTGGAGCACCAAGCCACCTTCTAAATGAGTCTTTTTTTATACTTTCTGGCTCGCTCAGAACACCAGGTAAAAGTCTTGCTATTCCTTCCAAAAGGGTTAAGGCAAAAAGCTCTCCACCAGAAAGCACAAAATCTCCCAAAGAAAGCTCTTCGTCCGCCAAAAAGCTAACCCTTTCATCAATACCTTCGTATCTTCCGCATATTACCAATAAACTGCTTAGCTTGGAGAGTCTGTCCAAGTCTTCCTGAGTTATCACCTTACCCCACGGTTGGGGTATTATGGTATAGGGCTTTCCATACTTAGAAACTATATCCTCGTAAGCCAAGACTATTGGCTCTGGCTTTAGGACCATTCCCGGATGCCCACCGTAAGCATAATCATCCACTTTCCCTTTCGGCGCATAGTCCCTAAGGTTTATGGGAATTACTTCCAACATTCCCTTTTTTATAGCCTGAGAAACTATACCATACTGACAAAAACACTCAAACAAATTTGGAAATATAGTTATCAAGAAAAATTTCATCCCCTTAGAAAGCTCTCTACTATACTTTTTGCTCTTTCTTGGTTAAAGCGGTAATAGATGTCTATGGTGGTTTTAATGTTTGCATGTCCTGCAAACTCTTTGACCAACTCCACTGGAAAGCCCTGATTTATAAGGTTTGTTATGTAGGTGTGTCTGAAACTGTACAAAGAAAAGTGAATGCGGAGCCTTTTGGAAAGCCGGTTTGTATAAACCTGCAAGGAACCCGTGTTTGTGCTTAAGGTTTCTTCGTAATTTTTCAAACACTTATCCAAGCTTTCTGTAAATCTATAGGTGTCTTCCCTTGACGGTCCAATCAAGGGTGCCATCCTCTCCCTTTTCCTTTTGGTTATCTCTGCAGGCAGGTGTATCCAATATATACCGCTCTTATCTAAGAAAAAGTGTTCAGGTCTAAGATTTTTGTATTCGGATAGCCTTATCCCACTGTATAAAAACAGTTTGTATATGTTTTCATACTTAGAACCTTTAACCTTTTGAAAGATGATTTCCAACTCCTTCTTTCCCAATGCTTTGGGCCTTCTGTAAAGTTTGTGTAATCCATAATCCTCTTTTATTTCCTCTATAGTCTCTTCTATCTCAGAAAGTTTCTCTTTGGGTAAAAAACCGCCTTTTGTTAAAAACCTGTAGAAGTGTTTGATGGCGGAAAAGTGAGTTAGAAGGGATGCTGGGGAAAGCTCTGAAGAATCTGCATACTGATAAAGCTCCTTTGAGGATACCTCAAGAAGGTTTTCATTTATGTTCAGCTTTTTTAGAAAAGACTTTATGGCATTTGTATAGGTTATAGTAGTCCTTTCACTTTTTGTTTTTTCTAAGTGCCTTTTCCAAAGTTCTAAAAGCTCCACTAAATAAATTATAAAATGGGCGATGGAGGACTCGAACCTCCGACCTCCATCGTGTGAGGATGGCGCTCTACCACTGAGCTAATCGCCCAACGTCCCCGGGAGGAGTCGAACCTCCGACCTCGAGATTAGGAATCTCGCGCTCTATCCTCCTGAGCTACGGGGACTAATATTTAATTATAACAACCCTTCTTTTATCCTTTCAATAAACTCTTTTACTGCCCTTTCAAAGCCAAAAAGAACCGCATTGGAAACTATGGAGTGTCCAACGTTTAGCTCTTCTACATAGTCTTTTAGTTCTCTCACCAAATCTGCCACATTGTGGTAAGTTAGTCCGTGTCCTGCATAGACTCTTAAGCCAAGCTCCTTGGCTAACAAAGATGCTTTTTTTAATCTTTCAAGCTCTTCTCTTGCTTGTTCTTTTTTGTGTTCGTTCCAAAGGTTAGCGTATCTTCCGGTGTGTAGCTCTACTGCATCCGCACCCACAGTTTTTGAAGCAGCTATCTGTTCTTCTTCAGGTTCTACAAACAAAGACACTTCAATGTTAGCAAGCTTTATTTCTTTAAGGTAGTCTTTCAAAAAGCTTTCTAACCTTACCACGTCCAAACCACCTTCCGTAGTTATCTCCTCCCTTCTTTCTGGAACTAAGGTTACTCTGTTTGGTTTTACTTCAAGGGCTATGTTTTTCATCTCTTCCGTAGGTGCCATCTCAAGGTTTATGGGAATTTTTATTAGCTTTTTAATGAGCCTTAGGTCTTCGTCCTGGATGTGTCTTCTGTCTTCCCTTAGGTGCAATGTTATTTGGTGCGCACCCGCTTGCTGAGCTATGAGTGCAGCAAACACGGGGCTTGGCTCAAAGGTCCTTCTGGCTTGCCTCAGCGTAGCTACGTGGTCTATGTTCACACCTAAGCGCATGTTTTAAAAGTGCATATCGCAGACTTGTTCGTATTCCACAAGCTCTTTGATGACCGCCTTTTCACTGCAAAGGGGACAGCTTGGATCCTTTCTGAGCTTTACCTTTCTAAAATCCATAGAAAGGGCGTCCATTATGAGAAGCTTACCTACAAGGGGCTCACCTATTCCAAGAATGAGCTTTATAGCTTCCGTAGCCTGTATGCAACCCATAATACCACCTATGGAGCCAAGAATACCCGCTTCTTGGCAAGAAGGCACCAAACCTGGTGGTGGAGGTTCCGGAAAAAGACACCTATAGCAGGGCGACTCGTCCTTTTTTCTGAAGTCAAACACGGATATTTGACCTTCAAACCTAAGCATGGCCGCAGAAACCAAAGGCTTTCCAGCAAAGTAACACGCATCGTTTATTAAAAATCTGGTGGGAAAGTTATCAGTCCCATCCAAAACCACATCGTAGTCCTTGATTATGTCTAAGATGTTTTCTTTATTCAAGCGTGTGTTGTAAGTTATTACCTTCACATCGGGGTTTAGTCTCTCCACAGTTTGCTTTGCGGATTCTACCTTTGGAGTTCCAACCCTGTCTGTGTTGTGGATGACCTGTCTTTGCAGGTTAGAAAGATCCACCACGTCAAAATCTACTATGCCGATAGTTCCCACACCTGCAGCGGCTAAATACAGTATGGCGGGAGAGCCCAAACCACCTGCACCTACCACTAAGACCTTAGACTTTAATAGCTTTTCCTGTCCCTTACCGCCCACCTCGGGCAGTATAATGTGCCTTGCGTATCTTCTTATTTGTTCTTCCGTAAAGCTAAACATTTCCTACCTCTAAGATTAATTTAAACCCTTAAGAGAATACTACGCAAATCGGAACCCTCGGAACTTTCTATCAATCCCCTCTCATGCACCTGCTTATCCACCCTCGTTGGTTCCAAGATAGATACTATGTAATCCATGGCTTTGTAAGCCTTAGATGGATCACCGCAGGTATAGACATCCACTGTAGCCAAACCGTGCTCTGGCCATGTGTGGATGGATATGTGCGATTCAGCCAAAAGAATAACCCCCGTAGCTCCATGCGGTTGGAATTGGTAGTAGTGAGAGGAGATCTTTGTAAGACCTGCCACTTTTACTGCACTTTCCAAAAGGTTTTTTATGTCTTCCACTCTGTCAATTAGGTCTGGGTTAATGCCGTGCAGGTCTGCTAAGATATGCAGTCCGAGGGTTTTTGCCATTTCCTCTCCTCCTTGTCAAGGTTTTTTAACAATCTTGCAAACCAAACCATAACAAAAACCTCCTTTAACAAAGATAACAAATTATAATAACTCTTATACGTCGGGTGAGAAATTAAGAAAAATGCAAGTTTTCTTGTTAGAAAGCCCTTTGGAGGGCAGGGACTTATAATATCCCTAAACCCTACCAAAGGAGGAGCAAAAATGAATTATCTTTCTAATCTATTCCAACAAATCCAACAGACAATACCTATTTACTGCCCAACTGTCTTATCTACAAAAGTAGGAAGAACTCCTAAAGTGTCTGACGTGCAACTCTGCGCACTCTATATACTTTCCTACATCACCAACATCCCAGTGCTTAATCTCGCAAAAACACTTATTGACTCTTCCATACAATCTTGGCATCTATTCAGAAAAGAAAGAACAAAAAGAATAT
>NZ_JNIE01000007.1 GCF_000702425.1 Thermocrinis jamiesonii | reverse complement strand
GTGTTGTGTATGATATTTGGTTTCATCCAGCGAGCTATAATGAAGTTAAGTCTTTTAGGTTAAGGAAGAGTAAGAGTAAGTGGTTTAGGTTTTTGGTAGAAACTTTTGAAGTTATAGGGGATAAGGGTTATAGGGGCTGTGAGCATGTAGTAGTTTGTGAGAGGAAAGAAAGCAAGAGCATAAGACAGGCTGTGGAAGGTGTGAACTCACAGATAAAGGTTTTCAATTACATCAGCAGGTGGAGGAAGGGTATAACACTTTTGGCTTACCTTTATGGATATGCTATTGGCTACAGCTTCTTCAGAAAAAGCTATGTGCTTAGTTAATTTCTCACCCGACGTATTATTTTGGTCTTAATATCCTTTGTATTTATTGCTGGTCCCTGAGGTGTTTGAATTCCCAAAGTATCTCTCTTTAACTCTATCTCCATCAGGATCCTATCATCTGGTGAAACTATGGGCGTTACATCAAGCTGAAGCACCACATCTTTAAATTGTATGTTTGGAACAGCGGTTCCACCAGCACCCACTGATGCAGTCTGAAAAGGCACCTGAACACCTTGTTTTATAGTTGCCTTCTGACCGTTTATGGTTATAACTGAAGGCTTAGCGATGCTTTTGATGGCTGCCACCCTCTCCAAGGCAGACATCCTAAGGTTGAGAGCATTCAGAACACCCTTTTGATAGGTAAATAGAGCTATTCCACCAGGCGTGAGTGATAGCCCGGGGTCTGGAACCCAAGGGGGGTGGGACCTAAACCAATACCCGATCCAACACCACCAGACCAAGCTTCAGGAACGCGTGTGTTAGAAAAAAGGGCATTCCAGTTTATTCCTAATTCTCTGAGCGCTTCCTCTCTAACCTCAACTATTCTTGCTTCTATCCTTACCTTTACCGGAACTTCGCTTATGTAATCTCTGAATCTGTCCATGATGTTTTCTATAACTTCGGGGTAGTCAGTTAGCATAACTGCGTTGAACTCTTTGAGGATTGGGACTGGTGTAGGCTGAACTTGTGCTTGCTGAGTAGCTTGAGCTTGCGCCTCCGCCTTGAAACCACCTCCACTTAGTATAACTCCAGCTTCTGACCTTAGGGGCTCTATCATCCTTATAAATTCCTCTGGGGATATGTATTTCAGATAAAGTATTTTAGTTATGGGTCTTCTTTCTCTTGGTTGGTCTGTGAGGAAATTCTTTAAGATCTGTGCGTAAAGCTCTATCTGGGACGGCGAATCTGTTATTACTAAAGCGTTAAAGGTCGGCACCTTGGTTATAACGGTTTCCTTTCTCGTTTTTGGAGCAATCAGCCTGTGCGCTTCATCTACGCTTATATTTTTTAGGTAAAAAACTCTCGTTATCTTCTCCTGTTCTGGAGCAATCCTCTCTGCGATCTTCTGAAAGTCCTTCAAGGCAGGTTCTAACCTTTTTATCCTTGCCTCCTCGTCCCTTATGTATATAGTTCCAAGGGTCCTATCTATGACTATTTCCGCAGAGGGGCTAACTCTTGCCTTTAAAAAGTCCACGATCTTTCTTATCTGGTCTTCTCCCACAGCACCAACGTCAAAACTAATCTCTCCTGCTTTCGTGATCTTATAGACCTTAGTATCCACGGGCACAGCTATTAAACCGTATTCCTTGAGAATTAGATTAAGTGCTTCGCCCACGGGCATAGGTTTGTAAATGGTTATACTTACGGGTCTTTGCAAATCTGCAGATATGTTTGGGTCAAACAAGACGTTGAGCCCAGAAACCTGAGATAAAGCTTTAATAACAGTTTCAAGTTTTGTGTTTTCAAACTTCATCTCCCTTAAAGTAAGGGAGTGTCCAACGTATATCAGAAAACACAAAATTAGTAAGAGTGTTTTTTTCACGCTTTAACCCCCTTTTATTTTTATATTAAAAAAATCGTCCAAAAAATACCAATAAACAACACCGAATCAAACCTATCTGTTAAACCACCGTGTTCTCCTAGCAATTGGGAAAAGTCTTTTATACCAACCTGCCTTTTTATGAAACTCTTAAAAAGGTCTCCAAGTAGAGCTACTAAGACAAATGGAATAGCAAGGAGGACAGGTTTGTTGATTATTAAGAAAAATAACACTCCTGCCAAAGTGCCTCCTACAAGGCCTTCCCAGGTTTTTTTAGGAGAAAGCCTTGGAGCCAAAGCCCTTTTTCCAAAAAGCTTGCCTGCGTAGTAAGAAGCGGTATCTACCGTATATGCAAAAAAAACAAGCTTTAGAAACTCCCATTCGCTTTGGGATTTTACCAAAAGTAAAAAGGAAGGCAACAGCCCAGCGTAAGTCAGTATAAGCACGCTTTTTAGCAAACTATCTAAGGACCAGCTAAGGTAAGCTATCAGAAAACCAAAGGCTAAAACCGCAAATATGCCAAGCTCAAGCCTATAAGAGCTAAGCAGAAGAACTAAGGGAGCGAAATATGAAACTTCCAAAATGTTTAAGACTTTACTCAGCTCTCTTCCAATACCAAAAGACAAAAGAGAAAGCACAAATAAAAACAATAGGTCCGGAAGGAATGCAGAAAGTAAGGTTAAGGCTCCTATAAGTATTCCTATCGCTTCTCTTCCTTTATAGAACTGCACCAAATTTCCTCTTTCTGTAGGAAAAATCTTCCAGAGCTTTTAGTAGCTCTTCCTTTGTAAAATCTGGCCAATAAACGGGGGAAAAGTAAAACTCTGTGTAAGCTATATGCCAAAGTAGAAAGTTGGATATCCTCTCTTCTCCAGCAGTTCTTATAAGAAGGTCTGGGTCTGGTATGCCTGCAAGGTCTAAAAACTTGGAAAACTCCTCTTCTGTTACGCTCTTTATCCCAGAGCTAAGAATTTTATTCACGGCCCTTATTATTTCGTCCCTTCCTCCGTAATCTACGGCCAAAATCACCGTAAAAGAACTGCAGTCTTTTGTTTGCTCTTCTGCCTCTTCCATGATCTTTAAAGTGGTCTTTGGAATTCTGTCTTTTCTTCCGATAAACCTTAGTTTTATGTTCCTCTCTTTTAACTCAGTTATCTTTTTACCGAGATAGTTTTCAAAAAGCTCAAAAAGGGCTTTGACCTCCTCTGCGGGTCTTTTCCAATTTTCCGTTGAAAAGGTGTATAAAGTTAAGAATTTTATCCCTAAATCCTGGCATGCATACACTATCTCTTCTGCCCTTTTAGTCCCTTCGTAGTGCCCCGCTATCCTTGGCAATCCCTTCTCCTGCGCCCACCTCCCATTTCCATCCATAATTATGGCTAAATGCTTTGGTATTTTTAGCATATCAAAATTATAACCACGGATTAATTTAAAAACTCATGTTGATACGTGTAAAGCTATACCGAAATCATGAAAGTTTATTTAAAGAGTTTGATGTTGCCCTTGAGCCAAACCACACAGTATTAGACATCCTATATACCCTTAAAGAGAACTACGATCCTACGCTTTCTTTTAGGAGTATGTGCAGGGCTGGAATATGTGGAACGTGCGGGGTTAAGGTTAATTCAAAACCAGTGCTTGCATGCAAAACCAAAGTAGGGGAGTTAGAGCATCCCATAACTATTGAACCTCTTGACAATTTACCCATCATAAAAGACTTAGTGGTAGATCATTCAGTGTTGATGGAACGACTCAAAAAGCTAAGGGTTTGGTATGAGCCCCTTGGTAGTAATCTTCAGACATTCAAAACAAACCCTATGGTAGATAAAAGCTTTGAGTGTATAGCCTGTGGTCTGTGCGATGCGAGTTGTCCGGTCTTTCTAACCAACCAAGACTTTGGCGGTCCTATGAGCTTTTTGAGAATTTACAAACTAACGCAGGATCCGAGACATTCAAAAAGAGAGGATAGCCTCTTGCGTGTAAAAGATGGGCACCTTCAACTTTGCACTCATTGCAAAAACTGTTCTATGGTGTGCCCACTGGGACTGATGCCAGAAAGCATCATAAAATTTGAAGAAGCTGAACTAATAAAAAAAGGTCTTATTTCTCAAAATCTTTCCAACAGTTTTGATTTCTTTTAAATGAAATAATACACAAAGGCGGTTATCACAACGTTTAGGATCGCAAGGGGAAGCATGATCTTCCAGCCTATTTCTGTTATATCCTTTGCTTGAAACCTTGGGAGGGTCCAATGAAGCCAAAGGACAAAAAACACAAGACCGAACATCTTTATCAAAAACCAAAGGTAGGGGGAAAGGGGACCAAAGATGTTAGGTCCGGACCAGCCACCCAAAAAGAGCACTACCGCAATGGCAGACAGAGCCATCACGTTCAGATACCACTCAGCTAAAGGAAACACGCCAAAACGCATACCGCCATACTCTACGTGATAACCTGTTACTAATTCTGCCTCCGCTTCCTGGATGTCAAAGGGAACCCTCCCTGACTCTGCAAGCATGCAAAAAAGGTAAAGAATGAATGCTACAGGTTGATAAACTATGAACCAAACACCTCTTTCTATCTGAGCTTGCACAATACCTGTGGTGCTCATAGTCCCAGCCAAAAGGATCACCCCAAGCACAGAAAAGCCCAACACCACTTCGTATCCTATGATCACCGCTGCCTTCCTAAGGGAGCCTATAAAAGCATACTTGGAATTAGAAGCCCACCCAGAGAATATGGTGCCATAAACCAACAAAGAACCGAAGGCAAAGACCAAAAGAACTGCTATATTCACATCTGCAACAATGGGCTTTATTTCTACACCAAACAAGCTAAAACTTGGACCAAAAGGAATAACTGAAAAGAGCATAATAGCTGGTGCCAGAGCTAAAACAACCGCCAAATAATACACTACCTTGTCTGCCCTGTCGGGTATGACGGACTCTTTGGTGAGCAACTTCAGACCGTCCGCTAAAGGTTGTAGCAATCCAAAGGGACCCACCAGCTTGGGACCAAGTCTTCCCTGTATGTGTCCAGCCAGCTTTCTTTCAAACCACGTAAGATAGGCGCCAACTCCTAAAAATACACCCAACACTACAAAAACCTTTATCAGGGTAACCAAAAGGTTTATAAGCACTTCGCTCATCTGTCTGTTTCCCCCACCACTGGATCTAAACTACCAAGCAAAGCTATAGCGTCTGCGATCGTCCTTCCCTCTATAAGCTTTGGAAAGATGGAAAGGTTGTAAAGGGCTCCAGACCTTATTCTTAGGCGATAAGGCTTGGAACCTCCAGTGGAGTATATATAAAAGCCAAGCTCTCCCCTTGGATTTTCTCCACTGGCATAAACCTCTCCAGGCGGTGCGTTCTCCCCATGGACCACTATTCTGAAGTTCTTTACCATATCCTCTAAGTCTTTAAAGACTTCCTCCTTTGGAGCCATTACTGCGGGGTGTTCTTTGTTTATGTAAGGCGCACTCTTTGGAAGCTTTTCAAGCTTGCTAACGCACTGCTCTATTATCCTCAGGCTTTGGACCATCTCCTCCATCCTCACTAAGTATCTGTCATACACATCTCCCACTTCTCCCACAGGCACGTCAAAATCTACCTCATCATAAGCAGCGTAAGGCTCAAGCTTTCTAATATCGTATGGCACACCAGAACCTCTTGCTACCGGACCAGTAAGTCCGTAGTTAAAAACATCTTCCCTTGTGATGATTCCAACGTCCTTTGTTCTTCTTAACCAGATCCTGTTTCTTGTTAGCAGTTGATGGTATTCTTTTAATCTTTCTGGAAAGTCCTTTATGAAAGCTTTCACCACATCCAAAGTGCCTTCCGCCAGGTCATAATGCACCCCTCCTATTCTCAAAAAGGCGCTCGTTAGCCTATAGCCAGCGTTTCCTTCTATTATGTCCATTATCTTTTCCCTTTCCCTAAAGGCATACAAAAAGACGGTTAAGGCTCCAAGGTCCAAGGCACCCGTGCCAAGCCAAAGAAGGTGGGAGTTTATCCTCTGAAGCTCTGCAAACATTGTCCTTATGTATTTTGCTTTTTCTGGAACCTCCACACCCAATAACTTTTCTACCGCATTCACATAAGCCAGCTCGTTGCATATGGCGGATATGTAATCCATCCGGTCAGTGTAAGGAAGAAACTGAAAGTAGTGAAGATTTTCTGCGATTTTTTCCATTCCCCTATGAAGCTGTCCCAAGATCACATCACACTGGACTATATTTTCTCCATCTAAGTCAAACAAAAACCATATGGTGCCGTGGGTTCCCGGATGCAAAGGTCCCCAGTTTAGCACAAGCTGGGCTTTTTTCCTCAGTCTTGCTTTTTCTGTCCTTTCAAGATCTTCCAAGGTAGCTATTTTTGTGTGCAAAAGCTCGTAGTCATGACTAGGTGGGTCTGTTCTTCCATGCATCACCTCGGTTAAGGAGGGTAGCTCTACCTCCGGAAAACCTTGCAAGGGAAAATCTTTCCGAAGCGGAAAGTATTCGTATCCTTCCCACATAAACATTCTTCTTAGGTTTTCGTGTCCTTCAAACTCCACTCCGAACATATCGTAAGCTTCCCTTTCAGCCCATCTGGCACAAGCCCATAGCTTTTCCACAGAGGGAAGCTTTCCATCCTTTGCCCAAGTTTTCACTATAACCCTTTCGTTTTCATCTGGATTGTAAAGAATATAAACCCCCTGGAAGCGCTCTTTTTTATCTGGAAAGTCTATGCAAAAAAAGTCTATGAAGTGTCTATATCCTTCTTTGTTCTTAAGGAAATTGAGAAGGTCTATGAGCTTTTCCTTTTTAACGTGAAGGTTTGTGGTATGCTCTGTGTATTCTACCTCTACGTCTTTGAACTCATACTTTATCCTTTCTGCAGAAACTCTGTTCATCCAAGGCATATTTAGACTTCCACCTCTCTTGGAATAAGCCCCTGTTTTTGTATGTCCTTTTTGAACTCTTCAAAGGCTTTATCGTATTTTCTAACACCCATCTGCTTTATCTTTTTCTGAAGCTGGAGTATGCCGTAGATAAGTCCCTGAGGATGGGGAGGACAACCGGGTATATAAACATCCACTGGGATTATTCTATCTACGCCTTGAAGAGTAGAGTAAGTTGGGAAAGGACCACCAGCGGAGGCGCATCCGCCCATGGATATGCACCATTTGGGGTCTGGCATCTGCTCCCAAATAAGCTTTAGCATAGGTGCTACTTTATTTACCACAGTTCCCGCCACGATGAGTAGGTCTGCCTGCCTTGGAGAAGCTCTGAATATAACACCCAATCTATCCAAGTCAAAGCGTGAAGCGGCGGTGTGCATCATCTCTATAGCACAGCAGGCAAGCCCTATGGTTACTGGCCATAAAGCGTTTCTTCTACCCCAACTCAAAAGCTCATCCACTGTGGTCAAAACAAAACCATTTGAGTTTAAAGCTGCCATCCTAAGACCTCCTCGGGCTTAAAAATTATACCCTATTTAAAAGATCACAAGGTGATTAGGTTCAATTTTTATCTTAACCTTCGTGCCTACAGGGTAAAGTTCCCTTGAGGTCTTTACTGAGTGGATGATCTTACCGTTGGGCAGGGAAATGGTGTAGATGATGTCTGCGCCCAAAAACTCCACTTCCGATATAACCGCTTTTCCCTGTGGATCTGGTTCAAAATCCACATCGTCTGGCCTTATCATTATCTCCACCTCTTCAGATTTACCCTTCCATTGACCGTTAATAGGGAAGTTGCCAATCTCCGATATTAAAACCTCGCCTTCTATCTTTCCTTTGTAAAAGTCTGCCATACCTACAAAGTCTGCCACAAAGCGCGTGGCTGGTCTGTGATAGATTTCAAAGGGGGTGCCCACCTGCTCTAAAACTCCCCCGTTGATCACTCCCACCCTGTCCGATAGAGAAAAGGCTTCCTCTTGGTCGTGGGTTACCAAAATGGTTGTGGTTCCCAGTTCCTTGAGTATTTTCTTTGTCTGTTTTCTTAGGTCCCTCCTTAGGTCCGCATCAAGGTTAGAAAAGGGCTCGTCCAAGAGCATCACCTTAGGGGCCACTGCCAAAGCTCTTGCTAAGGCAACCCTCTGCTGTTCTCCACCCGATAGTTGATGGGGATAGTACTTTTCCTTGTGGGCAAGGCCCACCATCTCCAAAAGCTCCCTAACCCTTTTTTTCACCTCCTGCTTTGGAAGGTAAGAAATACCATAGGCTACGTTTTCAAACACCGTCATGTGGGGAAAAAGGGCGTAGTTTTGAAAGACAAGTCCCACACCCCTTTTTTCTGGTGGCACCCAAACCTTTTTGTCCGCAACCACTTTTCCTTCTATACTTATAATTCCCTCGTCAGGTCTTTCCAAACCTGCTATAAGCCTTAGAATGGTAGATTTACCAGAGCCAGAGGGTCCAAGGAGAGAGAAAAACTCCCCTCTGTATATGCTAAGGCTTACCCCCTTAACCGCAGATACACTCCCATACATCTTGCTTACATTTTCCAACTCTAAATGAACTTCAGAACTATCCCACTTCCACATCTTTGCTCCTATCAAACTCTCTCATCACAATCACAAGAGGGATCAATCCAGTAATTACGATCATCAGAGCGGGAATGGAAGCCATTTCCCAAAGGGACTCGGAGGCTTCCACCCAAACTCTTATCGCCAAAGTGTCAAAGCCCAAAGGCCTTAGCATCATAGTAGCAGGCAGTTCCTTCATACAATCCACAAAGACTATGACCCATCCCACTATTATGCCACCCTTTATGTTTGGGATGGTTATATTCCTGAAGGTAGCCCAAAGGCCTTTTCCCAAAGTCCTTGAAGCCTGCTCCAAAGACGGAGAAAGACTAACTATAGCAGAGTGTTGGGACTGCAAGGAAACAGGCATGAACCTTATCACATAGGCTAATATGAGAAGTATTAAACTACCGTAGAGCCAATTTAAGTATGCGGTAGAAACAAGAAGAAGGCCCACAGCTACTACCGGTCCAGGCAAGCTGTAACCCAAAGAGGAAAGATAATATATCAGCTTGCTTGCTAAATTTGGATGTCTTGCGCTAAGATAAGCGGGAGCAAAAACAAGCAAAGTTGCAAGAGAGGCACCCAAAGCTGAAACCAGAAGGCTATTGAAGGCAAACCTCAAAAGTCTTTCGTCCCAACCTTTGCTTAGAATAGCCTTTAGCGCCATACTAAGTAGGATCCCAACGGGCACAAAGAAAGCTATTAGCATGAAGGCTAAAAGTCCTACATTGACCAAAATGTTTCCCACAAAACCAAGAGGTTTGGCCTCCAAAGGTCTAAAACTTCCACTTACCTGTTCAAAGGACTTTTTACCCCTAAAGTGCTTTTCAAGGTTAAAAAGAAAAAAGCTAAGAAGCAAAAGGACAGAGGCAAGGGCTGCACCACCAATAGGGTCAAACCTGCCTGTTATTTGTCTGTATATGGCTTCGGTAAAGGTGGGATATCTCAAAAGGGCGACTGTTCCAAAGTCTGCCATAACCTCCATCAAAGCCAACAAAAGCCCAGCCATAATGCCCGGATAGGCAAGTTTAAGGTCTATGCTGAAAAACCTTCTCAAGGCGGAAGCTCCCAAAGACTTGGCTACATCGTGATAGGTTTGACTACTGCTAAGAAAACTTGCCCTTGCCAAAAGATAAACGTAAGGGTAATTTACAAGGCTCAGCACCAAAGATACACCCCAAAAGGAATACAGGGAAGGCATAGGAAAGTCAAAGAATTTGCCCCAAAGGCTTTGGGCTGGTCCGCCAGGTGCAAAAAAGCTCGCATAAGCATAAGCCATGATATAACCTGGTATGGCAAAGGGCAGTATCAAAAGCACTTGCCAGAACCGTTTTCCAAAAAACTCGTATCTGCTCACCAACCAAGCGGAAGATACACCAAAGAGAAGGCAAAGGAACCCCACAGATAATGCGAGCTTTAGAGTATTGGGCAAGATCACGCTGAGCCTGGTTTGATAAAGTCTTATCCAAAGCTCTGGATCTGCGCTGAGGGCACTGTAAATAGTGAAAAGTATAGGGATGGCAGGGATGACCGCCACCCCAAAGGCTAAGGCGTAGATCATCTGTATCCCACTTTGTCAATTAAGTCCAAGGCTGGAACCATGTATCTTCCCATCACTGACAAGGGCACTTTGCTTATGGTAAATTTCTCCCTTGGGAGCATACCCTGACGCACAGGAATTTTAGGATTTACAGGATACTCCCAGTTGGTCTCCACAAAGAGCCTTTGGCCTTCTTCAGAGGCTAAGAATTCTACTAACTTCAACGCTAAATCCTTCTTTTTGCTTGTTTTTAGGATACCTGCCCCAGAGACGTTGTAGTGTGTGTTGGGTGGCACCACAAAGCTAAGTGTCTTCCTGTCCTGTGGGTTGGCTTCCAAGTGTTTATACACGTAGTAGTGATTAACTATACCTATATCTATCTCACCTTTGGCTATAGCTTCCACGATCCTTGAATCGGAAGGGTATATTTTATCTCCCGCGTTGGCAAGAATGGCTCTGAGGAACTTCTCCGTTTCTCTCTCACCCCTTTCCGCAATCATCATAGCTATTTGAGACTGCGGATATACATTGCTTCCTGTGCGTATGCCCAACCTTCCTTTCCACTTGGGATTAGTAAGGTCATCAAAGGTTTTTATTTCACTTGGCTTTACTCTTTGAGGATTGTAGGCAATCACTCTAAGCCTTAAGGAAAGGCCTACCCAAGAGTTGTCAGGTGCTCTAAACTCCTTAGGTATATTCCTCTCTATTACGTCCGACTTTATAGGCTCCAAAATTCCCGCAATCCTTGCCCTTTCTAAGGTCCCCGCATCTACGGTAATAAACACATCCGCAGGCGTTCTGTCTCCTTCTGCTATCAGCTTGTTAAAGAGTTCTACCGTGCCCCCGGAGTGAAGCACTACTTTGATACCTGTTCGTCTGGTAAATTCATCCAACACGGGCTTTATGAGCCTTTCTCCGCGTCCGGAGTAGATCACAAGCTCCTGAGCATAAGAAAGCCCAAAGAACAGCACGGAAAGTAGGAAGAGGAACAACCTCATAGCAGACCTCCTAAAAATAATTTTGAGATTAGATTTTAATATTAAAAACAGTCTCTGTCAAGAATGGAAAACTGATCCTTGCTATGAATGTGGGCTAACAGCTGTTCTTTGATTTTTTGCTCAAACCGTGTTATGTTTATTTATGGGACCGCTCAGGCAATTTTACTACATCTGCCACTTCAGAGCACCCTTTTTCCAAGCGTAAACAAAGCCCAAAAACAGTATGGCAATAAACAGAACAGCCTCTATAAGTCCGTAGATGCCTATCTGTTTAAAGACTACCGCCCATGGGAAAAGAAAGGCAACTTCTATGTCAAAAAGGATAAGGAGTAATCCAAGAATGTAATATCCCTGCTTGAAGGTTCCCCTCGCCTCTGGGTCGTAAAGAGGGACTCCACACTCATAAGGATAGTCTTCCATTTTTTCTTTAGTCCTTGGTCCAAGGATGCTGTTTATAAAGGTGAAAACAAAACCCACAGTCAAGGCAACAAAGAAGAATATCAGAATGCCCAAGTATTCGCTCATCTAACCACCTCCCATTCAGTTATCAGATGATGTCCCCTTTTAAAGTGTGCTCTGAGTCTGAGAGGAAGTAGATTTTTTAGACTTTTAAAGCCTTCACCCCCTACCAAGGTGGGCACATTCTCACCACCTACAATCACAGGAAGATGTATGAGTCTTATCTCATCCACAAAACCCCTTTTTACAAACTCCCAATTTATGGAAGAGCCTCCTTCTACCATCAGGCTTTTTATACCCCTCTCGTAAAGCATTGGAAGAAGTCTTTCAAAATCCACAAGGTCCTCTCCTACAATCCAAACCTCCGCACCAAGCTTTCTTATCTTATCTATCCTTTCCTTTGGTGCTCTGAGGGTTGAGACTATTATGGTAGGTGCATCCTTTGAAAATATGTTTGCATCCAATGGCACATTGGCGGTTGAGCACGGAATAATACGCACAGGATTTTTACCTTCCGCATATCTTACCGTAAGGCTTGGGTTGTCCGTGCGCACGGTCTCACATCCCACCATGATCCCATCCACCTTAGCCCTTATCTCATGCAAGTATCTGTAGGCTTCCATGTCCATCAAACTCATAAGCTCTTTGCTTGATGCTCCTCTATAAAGTGTGAGCTTTCCATCTACGCTAACTTCGGAGACGATTATTACATACGGTCTCATTCCTCATAAACCCTCCCAAAGTGCCTGTAAAGGTAGGCTATTCTCATAAAAAGGGACAGCAAAGTCAAGATGGCTATTAGCTTTATGCCAAAGGAAAGTCCCACAGGAAAATCAAACCTCTCAAGTATGGCAAAGAGGATTAAGGTAAGGTGAGTTTCCGGTCTTCCAAAAAAGCCTACCCCCTCCAACGGATCCTGTATTTTGCCTTTTATCCTTGCACTGTAGCCTATCTCTGAATAAACCACTGGTTTTATAAAAGAGTGAAGCATAGAGGCGGTTATAACCACTATAGCGGTAAAGGGACCTCCATAAAAGTATCCTACAGTTCCAAGCACAAAACCATCTACCCACTTGTCCGCTATCCAGTCAAAGACTGCCCCAAACTTGGAAGCTTTGTCCGACATTCTTGCTACCACGCCGTCCATCAGGTCCAGCATGCCAGAAACCATCAGAAAACTAACTGCGGTTAAAAGCTTGCCATGCCAAAAAGAGTAAGCAGAAAGCATACCTGTTATGACGGAAAGTATGGTGATAAAGTTGGGTGGAAGGTGAAGCTTGTATAGTAAAACCCCTATTGGAGTGTATAACCTTTTTAAAGCTTCCCTTCTTTTTGTTAGGTTCATTTTAGCTCCTTTCCTGTGATCCAAGGCATCATTTTTCTTAGCTCTTCTCCTACCTTTTCTATAAGATGGTGTCTGTCCCTTTCAAGCAAGGCGTTAAAGACAGGCCTGCCCGCTTGATTTTCCAAAATCCACTCCCTTGCAAACTCTCCCTTCTGGATCTCTTCAAGGACCTGTTTCATCAAAGGTTTGACCAATTTGTAGATCCTCTCACCCCTCGTTAGATCTCCATACTTTGCGGTGTCCGATATGGAGTATCTCATCCCTGCTATACCGTATTGATAGATTAAATCCACTATAAGCTTTAGCTCGTGCAAGCACTCAAAGTATGCAACCTCGGGCTGATAACCCGCCTCTACCAAAGTTTCAAAGCCAGCCTTTATAAGAGCGGTAACACCTCCACAAAGGACCATCTGTTCTCCAAAAAGGTCCGTTTCTGTTTCCTCTTTGAAGGTAGTTTCTATCACTCCCGCCCTTGTGCATCCAAGCCCCTTTGCGTAAGCCAAAGCCTTCTCTTTGCAATTGCCCGTAGCATCCTGATATACCGCTACGAGAGCAGGCACCCCTTTTCCTTCCTCATACATCCACCTTACCAAATGTCCGGGTCCCTTTGGTGCAACCATGAAAACATCCACATCCTTTGGTGGCACTATCTGTTTGAAGTGTATGTTAAAGCCGTGGGCAAAGGCCAAGGTTTTTGAAGGATTAAGGTATGGCTCCACGCACTCTTTATAGAGCTGGGGCTGGACGGTGTCTGGAGTGAGAAACATTATAATGTCTGCCCTTTTTACCGCTTCTGAGGGCTCATAAACCTCAAAGCCATCCCTTAAAGCCTTTTCCTTTGACTTACTGCCCGGATGAAGCCCGACTATTACGTTAATTCCGCTGTCCCTTAGGTTTAGCGCGTGGGCATGCCCCTGACTGCCGTATCCAAGTATGGCTACAGTTTTTCCTGCCAAGACATCCAAAGAAGCGTCGCTATCGTAGTAGATCTTCGCCATGTGCTGTCCTCCTAAACCTTGGTCTGAAAAATTATACCTTACAAGTTCTATTCAGATAATCCCTGAGATACTTTCCAGTATATGAACTCTCATTTTTCATTATATCCTCTGGTGTTCCCTCTGCCACTATATATCCACCTCTGTCTCCACCCTCCGGTCCAAGGTCTATGATCCAATCCGCACACTTTATAACATCCAAATTGTGCTCAATAACCACCACCGTATTTCCTCTATCCACAAGTCTTTGGAGAACCTGTATTAGCTTTTTCACGTCATCCATATGAAGTCCGGTGGTAGGCTCGTCCAAAAGGTAAAGAGTCCTTCCCGTTTCTTTTTTTGAAAGTTCCCTTGCAAGCTTGATCCTTTGGGCTTCTCCACCCGACAAAGTGGTAGCAGGCTGTCCAAGCTTTATATAGCCAAGTCCTACGTCTCTCAAGACTTCAAGCTTTCTACGTATAGGTGGATGATGGTAGAAAAATTCGTAGGCTTCATCTACAGTCATGTCCAAAACTTCTGCGATATTCTTTCCTTTGTATCTGATCTCTAAGGTTTCTTTGTTATACCTTGTGCCTTTGCAGACTTCACAGGTAACGTAAACGGGAGGTAAAAAGTGCATTTCAACCTTTATAACTCCGTCCCCTTCGCAGGCTTCACACCTACCGCCGGGCACGTTAAAGGAAAACCTACCCGGAGCATAGCCACGGGCCTTTGCCTCTGGAGTCTGCGCAAAAAGGTTTCTTATATGATCAAATAGCTTTGTATAGGTTGCGGGATTGCTTCTTGGTGTCCTTCCTATGGGAGACTGATCTACGTTGATCACATGATCAAAGTGTTCCAAACCTTCTATACGATCCACACCCTCCACATCCACGTTTGCCCCGTAGAATAGTCCCCTTGCGTATTCCCAAAGAATGTCGTATATAAGCGTAGATTTCCCACTTCCAGAAACACCCGTTATACAAACAAAAAGCCCCACAGGGATTTTTACATCTATGCCCTTTAAATTGTGTTTTCTTGCTCCAAATATTTTGATCCACTTTTTGCCCGGCTCCCTTCTTTTTTCCGGCACTGGTATGGAAAGTCTGCCGGAAAGGTATTTTCCGGTCAAAGAGTTTTGATCTTCCATTATTTCTTTGGGCGTTCCCTGAGCTACCACATACCCACCGTTTTTTCCAGCTCCTGGACCTAAGTCTATTATCCAGTCTGCTGAAAGAATGGTTTCTGGGTCATGCTCTACTACTATAACCGTGTTTCCAAGGTCTCTTAGGTCCTTCAGAGTTTCTATAAGCTTATGAGTGTCCCTTGGGTGCAAACCAATGGAAGGCTCATCTAACACATACAAAACTCCTGTAAGCTTAGAGCCTATTTGAGTAGCAAGCCTTATTCTTTGCATTTCTCCGCCAGATAAAGTGGTCGCACTTCTGGCTAAGTTAAGGTAGTCCAGACCTACCTTTTTTAAAAAGCCAAGCCTGTCTGTGATTTCCTTTATGAGCCTTTCTCCTACTATGTAGTCTTTACCCGTGAGCTTGTCTTTTGTTTCCAAAAAAAACTGTATTGCCTGACTTATGGGCATACTACAAACTTGGTATATGTTTTTGCCATTTACCAAAACCGCAAGGGCTTCTGGCCTTAGCCTAGAGCCGTTGCAGGCAGGGCAGGGCTTTTCCCTTATGTACTGCCCTATCTCTTCCCTTAGCTTTTCTGAATCTTCCTCCAAAAACCTTCTTTCTAAGTGTGGCACTATACCTTCAAACTCGGCTTTTAGAACATTACCACCGTAAAGCAAAAGCTCCTTCACAGACTGAGGCAGATCCGCAAAGGTAGTTCTTGGGTCATAGCCTAACCTTTTCAGAAGGTTGAATATGGGAAATCTAAGATATTCAAAAAAGCCAGACTGAGTGATCCTAAAAGCATCCACTGCAGGCTTGTTTTCATCTACCAAAAGTTTTAGGTTTACTTCCCACTTTACACCAAGACCTTTGCATGTGGGACAGGCACCGTAGGGAGAGTTAAAGGAAAAGAGCCTTGGGGTTAGCTCCGGGATAGAAAAGTTGTGATCTGGACAGGTTCTGCTTTGGCTAAATATCCACTCCCTCCCACTTTCTGCATCCTCTATCTTCACAAGCCCCTTTGAATACTCAAAGGCTCTTTCTATGGCAGTTAATACCCTTGCCCTTTCTTCTTTTTCCAAAGTAAGTCTGTCAATCACCAAGTCTATGTCGTGCTTTTTGTTTTTTTCAAGGGGTGGAACTTCTACTATTCTCATATAACGCCCATCCACTTTAACCCTGCTAAAGCCCTTCTTGTCCAATTCTCTGAAAAGCTCTTTAAACTCTCCCTTTTTTCCTCTTACAAGGGGCGCAAGAATGGTTATTTTTTTACCTTCTAAATTCTCATATACGTTGTCCAATATCTCGTGAGCGGACAAGCCCTCCAAAAGCCTTCCACATTCCGGGCAGTGCGGTTTTCCCACGTTAGCCCAAAGGACCCTCATGTAATCGTAGATTTCCGTCACAGTTCCAACCGTAGAACGGGGGTTCTTTGAAGTGGTCTTTTGGTCTATGGCTATGGCAGGAGAAAGTCCCTCTATCACATCTACCTCTGGCTTTTCCATCACCCCCAAAAACTGCCTTGCGTAAGAGGACAAGGACTCTACATATCTTCTTTGGCCCTCTGCGTAGATGGTGTCAAAAGCCAAGGAAGACTTTCCACTGCCGGACGGTCCTGTAATGACCACCAGTTTGTTTTTTGGGATAAGTAGGTCTATGTTTTTTAGGTTGTGGTGCCTTGCTCCTTTTATGATGATGTGGTCGTACATATTAGATCCTAAAAAGTCTTAGTTTATAAAGCATTTCCAAGAAGAACTTGGCAAAATAGACGTTGGATATAAAAGACGCTATGGTGCCTAAGGTTAAGGTGGTTGCAAAGCCCTTTACTGGACCACTGCCAAACTGAAAGAGTATCAGAGCTGCTACCAAAAGGGTTATGTGGGTGTCAAACACCGCATTTAGGCTTCTTTTGTAGCCTAAGTCTATTGCCTTCCTTGGGCTGTTTCCAAGCCTTAGCTCTTCTTTGACCCTCTCAAAGATCAGCACGTTGGAATCTACCGCTATGCCCATGTTTAGGATTATGCCCGCAATGCCCGGCAAGGTAAGGGTTGCCCCCAACAATACCATGCCAGCCCAAAGCATTAGAGCATTTAATATTATAGAAAGGTTTGCAGTAACACCAGAAGATTTATACCTTAAAACAAGTATTAAAGCCAAAAGCAAATAGCCCAGCACACCTGCCTTAATACCCTGCTCTATAGCATCCCTTCCCAAGGTGGGACCGATGACGCTCTCCTGAAGAAAGTCTATTTTTGTGGGTAAAGCTCCAGCCCTTAGAACTATGGCAAGCTCCTTTGCCTCATCCGGCGTAAATTGACCGGTTATCTGTCCCATGTTGGTTATTCTACTTCTTATTACCGGTGCAGAGATTACCTTTTTGTCCAAGACTATGGCAAGCCTTCTTCCTATGTTCTTTTCTGTGGCCTGAGCAAACTTGTTTGCTCCGCTGTCTGTTAGCTCAAAGCTCACTGCTGGTCTCCCAAACTCATCCTGAGAAGTATAGGCGGTTTTTAGGTCTCCTCCGGTAATAACCGCCACCTTTTCAACCAAAAACCACTCGGAACCATCTTCTGAAGGCAAAAGCTCAAGCTCTGGAGTTAGCTTACTTTCCAGATCTTCTTTTCTACCACTTTCTACCACCAACTTTAGCTCCAAAAGGGCAGTTCTGCCTATGATGGACTTTGCCCTTTCTAAGTCCAAAACTCCCGGCAGTTCCACCAAGATCCTGTCCTGACCTATTTTTGTGATCACTGGTTGGACCACGCCCAGCTCATCTATCCTTTTTCTCAAAACCTCCACCGTCTGACTTATCACACCTTCCTTTAACTGGAAAAGCTCTTGGTCTTTTAATGCCAAAAAGTAAGTGTTCGCTTCTTTTTTCTTCACCTCAAAGCGCGGAAAGTGTTTCTCCAAAACCTTTGGCACTGCACCTTCTTCTAAAAGCTCCACCTTTATGTAGTTTTCTTCCACCACCACGTCCAAAACCTTTAGCCCCTCTTCCCTCAGCTTTTGGTATAAATCTCTGCTGAGCCTTTGGTATTCCTGTTCAATGGCATAGGACACATCAGGCTGGATTACCATAGATATACCACCCCTTAGGTCCAGTCCAAGGTTCATAGGCTTGTAAAGGACTATGGCTACGGATAGAGCGACCAAAAACAGCAAAAGCCCTAAGTTGGTGTAAAAGTTTTTCATGAATAGAGTATCTCCCTCAGTTTTACCATCTCCTCTAAGGAGAGCTGACCTTCAGCGGTAGCTTGTCTGTAATAAGCATAGCTTATCACGCTTCCAAAAATAAAACCAGAAACTCTTGAGATTTTGCCATACTTTCCCATGGATATGATTATCTTTTGTCCTTCCTCCTGTCTTGCCACGCAAAGAAGCCTGGCGGTATCTTCGTAAGAATTGGCTTTCACCGCTACCTTTACTATATCCGCTCCCCATCTCATACCCTCCCTGAAAACCTCCCTAAGTATCCAGTTGGCAGGAGTTAGCTCAAAGTTGTGGTAAGAGATTATGAGCTTCTTACCCGAAGCTTTTGTAATGTTTCTAACGTAGGGAATCAAAGCCCGTGAGGATAGCTCTATGTCTGTATAGTCCGCATAAGGGGATACAAGTTCAAAGATCCTTTCTCTGTTTGGCACATCTTTTCCACCTTCTTGGGAACTTCTTATGGTTAAGATAGTGGAAAGCCCTAATTCCTTTGCTCTTTTTACCCAGCTCAGCACATAGTCCGGCTCTGTCCTTTCAAACATATCAATTCTAAGCTCTACAATGTCCGCTCCCAACTCTTTGACTGCCCTTAGGTCCTCTTCAAGGTTTTGGTCCGAAAGGGGCACCGCTATAAGCATTTACCTCCTCCTGATCCTTCCAAGGATCTTCAAAGGCAAACCAAAGACCTTTGTAAATTGGGCTCCCGCTTTATGATCAAAGGCGTCTTTTTCGGAGTAAGTTGCCAAGTCCTCCACATACAGGGATCTTTCAGATTTTCTACCCACCACCCAAGCCCTACCTTTGTAAAGCTTTAACCTTACTGTTCCATCCACAAACCTTGCGATCCTTTCTGTAAAACCATCTAAGGCTTCCCTTAAAGGAGAAAACCATAGTCCTTCGTAAACAAGCTTGGCATACTCATAAGGTATGTGGCTCAAAAAGTAATGGAAAGTAAACCTGTCTAAGGTTAAAGAGAGAAGGTCCCTGTAAGCTTCGTATAGCAATGTGGCTGCGGGTGCTTCATAAACTTCCCTGCTTTTTATTCCCACAAGGCGGTTTTCCACCATGTCTATTCTTCCTACTCCGTGCCTACCCGCTATTTTGTTAAGGTCAAGAATGAGTTCGTACAGCTTAGGGTATTCCTTTCCGTTTATAGCAACAGGCGTTCCTTCTTTGAAAGAGATCTCCACATATTCCGCCTCTTCGGGTGCCTTTTCAGGAGACACAGTCCATTCAAAGGCGTCCTCCGGCGGTTCTGTCCAAGGGTCCTCCAAGGGACCGCATTCTATGGAGATACCCCAAAGGTTTTTGTCTATGGAGTAAGGTTTTTCCTTTGTAGCCTTTACGGGAATGTTAAACCTTAGAGCATACTCTACCTCTTCCTCTCTGGACCTAAACTCCCATTCCCTGACAGGAGCCAAAACTTCCAAGTCTGGGTTTAAAGCCCATACGGAAAGCTCAAACCTAACTTGGTCGTTGCCTTTGCCGGTGGATCCATGGGCTACAAAATCTGCACCAAACTTTTGGGCATACTCCACAAGCTTTTTTGCTATAAGTGGTCTGGAAAGGGATGCGGTCAAAGGATACTTTCCTTCATAAAGCGCCAAAGCTCTAAGCGTTGGTAGGCAGTATTCCCTTGCAAACTCTTCCCTTAGATCCTCCACTATTGCCTCCACCGCACCAGAAGCCTTTGCCTTTTGAGGGATTTCTTCCAACTCCTCCCCTTGCCCCACGTCCGCAGTGTAGGTAATTACCTCATAGCCCTTTTCTGCCAACCACCTTACTATAACCGATGTGTCCAAACCGCCAGAGTATGCAAGAATAACTTTTTTGCTCATAAACACAATATTTTATCAGAGTTGTTAAAATATTATGCAGAATGATAAAAATATACGCAAGCTCTACCTTTGGATTTACAGAGCACTCCATAGATGAGTTTGGCACCACTCTTAAGGATAAAATTCTGTGGATTGATGTAGAAAAACCTACAGAAGAAGAGATCTTTTGGCTAAAAAGTGCAGTAGGTTTTGAAATGCCACCAAGGGAGGTTTTTGGAGACATAGAAATAAGCAGTAAGTATAAAGAAGAAGGAGACAAAATATTTATGAGTTTTTCTTTTGTAATACAGCAAAAGGAAGATATACTCGTAGAGCCCGTATTCTTTTTTTTAAAGGGCAGGTTTATGGTAACAATAAGGTATAGGGACATACCCACCCTCATGATCTTTCAAAAGAGAGTAGAGTCTCAAAGCTTAGTCTTTCAGTTCGCAGAGGAGATGTTTTCTCATATAGTTAGCATAGAGGTTGATAGAATAGGAGATAGGCTTGAGATACTGGGAAGGCGTATAAGAAACCTCAGAAAAGAGGTCTTTGAAGAGCAAACTGAAGAGATCATAAAGGACATCTCTTACTACGATGAACTAAACATAACCCTTAGGGAAACTATAAACGAAAAGCTGAGGATCTTATCTCACTTTGTAAAAAGCCCAAGAATAAATGCGCAGACCAAGAGGGAAATAAAAGTCATCCTTGAAGACCTATACACGCTCTTGGACTACACTACCTTTTACATGGACAAGATAGACAGCATTCAGAACACCCTAATTGGACTTATTAACATAAGGCAAAACGAAGCGGTAAAGGTTTTTACGGTTTTAGCTACCATCTTTTTACCTGCCACCCTTATAGCCAGTATATACGGTATGAACTTTGAGCATATGCCTGAGTTGCACTGGAAGTATGGATACGTCTATTCCTTAGCTCTTATGGTAATAACCACCCTTTCTCTTATCTTTTGGGTAAGAAGGAAAGGATGGCTATAAAAAGTTGATACTAAAAGCATATTATTTATTGTTTGCCTTATTCAATGCCTTGTGCTTTAACCTATTTTTAAGGTATTCGGTATAATTAATAACTTAATGCACACCACACCGTTCTATGGCATACATAAGAGCATTAACGCCAAATTTACGGAATTTGCAGGTTATCATATGCCCTTATACTACTCCTCCATAGTTGAAGAATCCTTAGCGGTAAGAAATTCTGCAGGTGTTTTTGACGTTTCCCATATGGGAAGAATATGGGTAAGGGGTAAGGGAGTTAAGCAAAAGTTAGACTTTCTTACATCAAATTCCTTGGACAAGCTCCGCAGTGGAAAGGTTCAGTATAACTTGCTTATCAATGAAAAAGGTGGGGTAAAAGATGATGTAACTATATACATGATTGAAGAAGATGAGTATTTTTTGTGCGTTAATTCTGCCAACAGGCAAAAGGTCGTAGATTGGCTTTCGTCTTGGGATACACCAGTGGAGGATTGGACTTTTCAAAGTGTTCAAATAGCCCTTCAGGGTAAGGAAGCAGAAGCTAAGATAAAAAAGTTCTTTGAGGTCAATGGTCTAAAAAGATACAACTTTGTTAGATTGGGGGATGTGATAGTGTCTCGCACAGGATACACCGGGGAGGATGGTTTTGAGATCTACGCTCCCACAGATGTTGGCAAGGAGATATTTGCAGAGCTTATCAAAGAGGTAATGCCCTGTGGTCTTGGTGCAAGGGATGTGCTTAGGATAGAAGCGGGATTGCCCCTTTACGGACACGAAATATCTGAGGATATATCCCCGTTTTCTGCAAACTTGGACCGGTTTGTAAGTAAAGATAAAGAATTTATAGGAAAAAAGGCTATGCTTGAAAAGGAAGTAAAAAGAAAGCTCTTTGGTTTGGAGATGTTGGAAAAAGGAGTGCCAAGGGAGGGGTACGAAATATACTGCAATGGAAAGGCTATAGGGGTGGTCTCCAGTGGAACCTTTTCTCCTACGAATAAAAAAGGAATAGCTCTGTGCTTTGTGGATATAGAGCATAGGTTGGAGGGAAAAGAAGTATATATTTCAATCAGAGGGAAATTCCATAGAGCAAAACTGAGGAGTTACCCTTTTGTATGATGAACACAAGCTATTCTAAGCTCCTAAGAAAGATAATCACACTCCAAAGGAGAGAAAATCTTATCCCACCGAATAGCTCAATCCTTATAGGCTTTTCCGGAGGTATAGACTCCTCCTGCTTGGCTGTAGCTATGCTCAAACTAAGAGAATTTTTTAAACTCAAAAGGATAGCTCTTTTGCACGTAAATCATATGATAAGAGGTGAGGAATCATACAGAGATGAAGAGTTTGCTAAAAGCTTTGCTCAAAAGCTCTCCCTTGAGATTTTTATAAAACGAGTGGATGTTCCAAAGATAGCTAAGGAGAAAGGAGAAAACATTGAGGCTTGCGCAAGAGAAGAAAGATATAAGGCGTTTGAAGAGATAAGAAGAGAAGAAAACTTTGATTTTGTAGCTACCGCTCATCATCTGGGAGATCTGGCAGAAACTATACTTCTTTGGCTAACAAGGGGCACAGGCCTTGAAGGTCTTTTGGGCTTTGAACCAAAGGAAGGCTATATAGTAAGACCACTTTACCTTGCCAAAAAGGAAGACATAGAAGACTTTGCAAAAAGAGAAGGTATTGAATGGGTTGAAGACAGGACAAACTATGATCTATCTTATGCCAGAAATCGCATAAGACACAGAGTTATACCAGAGCTTAAAAAGATAAATAGAAACTTAGAAGAAACACTCCTTAGGATGAGGGAAATTCTAAGGGAGGAGCATAGACTTTTATGCCAGCTAACAATGGATGCCATTGAAAGAGTTAAAAAGGAGGGAAGAAGAGCCTTTTTGGAGCTTGACCCTGCACTTCAGAGGCGTGTGGTGGTTGAGTTGTTCGGTATTAAAAATTTCAAAGAAGTGAAGAAAGTCATAAACAGGATAAAAAAAGGTGATAAATTATAAGTAAGTAATCACTTTTAGGAGGTTTGCCATGCTGAGCATAGCCGAATACTTAACGGAAGAGCACAGGGAGTGCGATAGCATCTATGCGGAAGTGGAAAGGCTAATAAGGGAAGGAAAATGGGAAGAAGGAGAGAAAGCCTTCGAAGAGTTCAAAAGTGAAACGCTGAAACACTTTGAAAGGGAAGAGGCAGTGCTCTTTCCAGAGTTTGAGGGTAGAACAGGCATAGTGATGGGTCCAACTCAGGTAATGCGTATGGAACATGCCCAGGCAAGGGAGCTTATTGAAAGAATGGAAAGAGCTTTAAAAAACAGAAACAGAGAGGAGTTTTTATCTGTAGGAGACACTTTTATGATCCTGATCCAACAGCATAACTTAAAGGAAGAGCAAATACTCTATCCTATGTGCGACCAACATTTGGATCCATCGGAAATGATCCAGAAGATGGAAAGTGTATGAGAGGGCTGTCCGTTCATCAGGCACCACCTTTTGTAATAGTTGCCCTTCATTTCCTAACTGCTTGCATCTTTTGGCTAATTTCATCCTTCCTTGAGCTTTATCTTTTTCTCAAAAAAGAGCTCAACCTTCCCCTTTTGGTCCATACTCACCTTCTTGGTTTTGCTCTGATTACGATGTTTGGCGCACTATTTCAAATGCTTCCTGTGGTTGCTGGGGCGGTTATAAAGGAACCACTAAAAAAGGCTCTCCCTTCTTACCTACTTTTGCTTTTTTCTGTTTTCGTATTCTTGGTTGGTTTTTCAAAGGGAGACAGAAACATTTTAAACTTCGGAGCGACAGCCTTACTTATAAGTATTCTGTTTATTTCATCCTTGATGATGTATCATCTTTTGCCAAAAAAGAGCTTTTTACCTGCGGTTAGGGGATTTAAGTTTAGTCTAAGCTTTCTTCTTGCAGGAGCTCTCTTTGGATACTTATTTCTTCTTCTTGGAGAACCTGCACTTTTTAAACTTCACCATTCCTTTATGCTTTGGGGGTGGGTAGGCGGTTTGATCGTTAGCGTTTCTTTTCAGGTAATAGAAACCTTCTACACAACTCCACCTTATCCAAAATACTTAGCTTGGTATTTTCACCCTCTCTTGCTCTTATCTTTACTTGTGTTCCAGCTTGGGGAGGGGAGTATATATAGACTTCCCATTTTTCTTCTTTACACCTTCTACGCTTTAACAACGATTTATTTACTTCTGAAAAGCAAGAGAAAAGTTTTGGAATATACTCCAAGATTTTGGCTTTTGGGTATGATCCTTCTGCTGTCGGCTTGCGCTCTCTTTCTGATAGGCAAATTTATTCCCTTTTTGCTTGTCTTTGGCTTGTTCTTCAGTGCAATAATAGTTGGCATGATGCAGAGAATTATTCCTTTCTTGGTGTGGTTTCATCTGAGCGGTTTTGGTATAAAAAGTGCGCCTTTGATGTTTGAGATACTTCCACCCCTTAGGCAAGGACTAACCTTTTACAGCTTTTTAGCTTTGTGCCTTTCCCTTCCCTTAGGCTTTCTTTCAAAGGACCTTTTGTTTATTCCCATCTTTTTCCACCTTTTAACTGCCAGTGTGCTGTTTTTTAATATAGTAGGCGGAGTAAAGATATATCTTAAGAATAGATGAAGTTTTTCCGTTTTTTCAGAGAAAGGGGTGGAATTTTGAAGGCTTTGAACCTTTGGGATTGGTATGAGTCTTTGGAACCAAAGTGGCAAAAAAAAGTAAAGTATTACTTTTCTCTCAAGACGATAAAAAGTCTAAATTTCCCATACAGGGCAAGGGACTTTGACAGTGGAGAGGTGCAGACAGCTTATACAAAGAGGACTTTCTTGGGTAGCTTGGCTCAGACTGCGCTTTTAGAGAGGGATTTTGAGACTGCAGAATGGTTGTATCTTCAGGCACTGAATCAAGAAGGCACCGCCTACGAAGAGCATCTTATCCTAAACGACCTTTTGCTTCTTTACCAAAAACGGAGGGATTTTGAGAAGATGGAGCAAGTTGCCAAAAGGGACGTGGAACTCTTTCCAGAGTATGTGGAAGAATTGAGAAAGAGAAACAACGGGCAGATCCCCCAGATATATTCCTTTGAGCTTTTGGTGTATCTTTTTGAAAGAAAGGGGGATATTCCATCCGCTTTGGAGTGCATAAAGAAGATGAAGAGTTTCGGCATTCCCTATCCTCAAGAAGAGGAAGTTTTGAAGAGACTTTTGGTAAAATAGATAAACTCTTATGGGATTCAGCTGTGGTATAGTAGGACTTCCCAACGTGGGAAAATCAACGCTCTTTAATGCCCTGTTGCAGTCTGCAAAGGCTCAGTCTGCCAACTATCCCTTTTGCACCATAGAACCTAACGTGGGAGTGGTAGAGGTTCCAGACGAAAGACTCTATCACATAGCCCATAAAGAAAAGTCTAAAAAGATCACGCCTACCTTCATAGAATTTTGGGACATTGCAGGCTTGGTAAGAAATGCCAGTAAAGGAGAAGGCTTGGGAAACCAATTTTTAGCACACATAAGGGAAGTGGATGCCATAGTTCAGGTTCTGAGATGTTTTGAAGATCCAGATGTGGTGCATGTAGAGGGAGAAGTAAATCCTATAAGGGACGCTCAGATTATAGACCTGGAGCTAATAGCAAAGGACTTGGAGGTAGTGGAGAGAAGGTTGGAAAAGGTGCAAAAGATGGCAAGGTTAGGGGACAAAAAGGTTAAGGAAGAGCTTGAGCACTTAGAAAAGATAAAGTCCATACTGGACAGCATGGAACCTCTAAGGAAGCATCTGAAGGACCTTGGAGAGGAAACCGTAGATTATGCAAAAAAGACACTTTTTCTGCTTTCTTTAAAACCTACTATGTATGTTGCAAACGTAGGAGAAAAGGACCTTCCGGAAGGAAACAGTTGGTCTGAACAGGTGAAGGCTTATGCCCAAAAAGAATCTGCCCCTGTGGTGGTAATGTGTGCAAAGATAGAGGCAGAGCTAATCGGGTTAGAAGAAAAGGATAAGTTGGAGCTTTTGAGGGCTTACGGGCTTGAAGAGCCAGGGCTAAACAAACTTATAAGGGAAGGATACAAACTGCTTGGTTTGATAACGTTTTTCACCGCTGGAGAAAAGGAAACAAGGGCCTGGACTGTTAAAAAAGGCACAAAAGCACCCCAAGCAGCTGGAAAGATCCATTCGGATATGGAAAGAGGTTTTATAGCGGCGGAGGTCATAAACTACGAAGAGTATAAAAAGGTACCCTCTTTGACAAAGGCTAAGGAGCTTGGACTTGTAAGGTTGGAAGGTAAAGACTACGTAGTCCAAGACGGAGACATAATCTACTTTAGGTTTAACGTGTGAGGTTAATTTTATTCCTCTAAGTCCAGCTGATTATACACTGCAAAAATGTTGGCGTTGTGAAACTCTCTGTACATGACGTAGTTAGAAAAAGGATTGTTCTGAAGCGCTTGTTTTATATCATCCAAAGGCTTTCCTTCTTCTTTCATCCTCTTTATATTTTCCCTAAGGTAACTTAGATATCTGTAGGTATCTTCTATGCTGTCTTTCTTCAGTGGTTCGTTATGACCTGCCAATATAACCTCCGCATCAAAGCCTTTTATTACTTCCAAAGCTCTTAGCCAACCACCTATACTTGCATTCCTGTCTCCCACAAACACTATTCTGTTCTTGCTTACCAAGTCTCCAACGAACAGAACCTTGCTTTTGGGAAGGTAGACCAAAAGATCGTTGTTAGTGTGGGCCGGTTCTAAGGCTACCAATTTAAAAACTTCACTTCCAACCTTTAGCTCCATAGAGTCCTTTACCACTATATCTGGTGGTATAAGTTCTACATCATCAAACAAGCCTTTAAACCTCTGCTTTGCTCCTTCTAAGGATATGACAGCCTCTCCAGAATTATACTCTTCTAAAAGTTTGTAGTGAGCGATGATCTTTGCGCCGAGTTGTTTGTACGTTTTTGCTCCATACCAGTGATCTGGATGGTAGTGAGTTATTATGGCGTATTTAATTGGTGCTTTCTTTACTCTCCACAAGTTATCCACGAATTCTTTTGATAGGGAAGGAGTGGAAGGGGCATCAATAACTACCCATCCTTCTTTTGTCAAAACCGCAAAGGCGTTGGACATAAAACCCCTGTTTTCAAGGGAAGGTAACCCATCCACACCCCTAACCATGTATATGTTTTCTTTTACCCTCTTGAGCTTCATTTCAGGAGAAAAGGCAAAAGCTAAAGCAAAAAACAAAACTAAGAGCTTAAACATCCTAAACATGGCTCACCTCCTCTATAATGTTCTTAGCATAAAGTTTGTTCAAGTTCTCGCTTCTTGTGTTTATCCAACTGCCTTTGTAAAGATGGGCCTTAAAGAGAGAATTTTCAATGGATGTCTTTCCTTCCAATTTCTTTATGCCTACCTTTTCTTTTGGCAAAAGCTCTGAAAGGTTCATCAAAAATTGGCTTAAACTTCCACCCCAAGGCAAGAACTTTTTAGTCTTTACCTCTCCCATAAGGCTAAGATAGGTGCCTTCTTCTTCGCCCATAAGAAACATCGGGATCCTAATAGAGGCATAAGAGGCAAGCCCATCAAAGAAAGGAGAAAAGACCACAAGGTGCTCCACTTTGTCTTTAAGACCTGCTATCCTTTCCAAGGGATAAAAGTCCAAAACGTCCTCTCCAAAGATGAAAAGGTTTGTTATATTCCCTCTTTCTACCTCTTCGATCACCAGATCCATAGGGGACATCTCTTCGGAGGAAAAAGTCTTTAGAACACCTAAGAAATTTGCCTCCTTACACACCAGCATCACATCCCAGCCTTTTTCTTCTTTGAACTTTCTTATCCTCTCACCCCAAAGCCTTGCCTCGTTCCCCACAAGCCCTTCCAGATTTACCACCACTAAGCCCCTACCTTCCAAAGAGCTAAGATCATCCAAACTAATCTCCTTTGGTCTCAACTTTACATCCCTCTCTACCTTGCCTATCTTATAAACTTTGCCCTTTATGTAGTAAGACAGCACAGTAGCAGTGGATGTTAGGTCCTCTCCTATCAAAAGGAATTGATCGTATTCTTTTATCTTTTCCCACTCAAAGGGTTCGTAAGTTCCGTAGGATTCTAAGAAAGGATAGAGATTTACGCTTAAGGTTGATGTTACGATCGCACCGCACCTTTGGGCTATTTCTTTGATAGCCAAAAGACTTTCGTTGCTTAGGTAAGAGGACAGAATTATTGCGGTTTTTCCTTGATTTGTTCTAAGATAGGTGCTTATAAGCTGGGATATGTTTCCATAAGACTCTTCTTTTCCAAAGAGTTCTGGACTTTTCAGACGGTTTTGGTTGAGGGCGTCATATCCAAAGAAAGCCTTTGCACATATATCTAAACTATCTGTTGGCTTTGTTCTATAAACCTTTTCTGCTGACATCCAATCTCCCACACCATATTCCACTTGGATCTGACAGCCGACCGAACAAAGATTACATGCGGTTAGACCCTTTTTGAGTAGCCAGCTTCTTGTCCAATACTTAAAAGGCTTTGAGATAATGGCACCCACAGGACAAACATAGACGCATAGCCCACACATCTCACAGGTAGATGTGTCCATAGGTCTTACCGCTGGCGCTATGTTTGCCTGAAAACCTCTCTCTTCCACATAAAGGGCTTTTGCAGAAACTACCTCATCGCACGCTCTGGTGCATCTATAACAAACCACGCACCTGTTTGAGTAATACTCCAGAAAATCACTCTCCCAGTCCAGTTGATGCCTTTCTTTTTCAAGGGCAGAGACAGGCACAATCTGCTTTTGTGGTCCAAACAGAGCTCCGTAGTTCTGAAGGTCGCATTCTCCAGCCTTGTCGCATATTGGACAGTCTAAGGGATGTCTTGTCATGAAGGCTTGTAGTAAATACTTTTGGTTTTCTACCACCAAAGGATGCTTGGTGGATATTACCATATCCTCTTCTACGGGCGTATTACAAGAAGTAATAAGCCTTCCAGTTTTTTCGTTATAAACTATGCACATCCTACAGGCACCTATTATCCTTAGCTTTGGATGGTAGCAAAAGTAGGGAACTTGAATGCCTGCGTCCAGCAAAGCTTGAAGAAGGGGCTTACCCTTTTCAGCTTCTATCTTCTTTCCATCTACAGTTATGCTAACTATGGATGTCATAGTTTGCCTCCTTATCAAAAAATACTATAACATCTGCTCCCAAACTACTTGATGTCCTCTTTTCATAAGCTCTTCTACAGCACGGAGAGCGGTTTCAAAATCAAAAACCTTTCCGCCAAACCCTTTGGCGAATTTTTCTGCATCCTCTTTATCGGCAAAAGCTATAACGGAGGGAATGCAACAAGGCTTGGCGGAGGATCCTACCACATACCAAGCGGAAAAGCAATTGATAGGGTTTCCCGATATAAAATCCCGTGTCATACAAGATTGAATCTCTTTATCCTGAACGTCATTATAAAGCAACAGCCCACAGTGGGCACAACAAGCACAAACAGCTTTACTTTTAAGTCTATACACAAATTCCAAACGTCTATCCAAGATCTTTCCACAATAAGCGCATGCTCCAGTTTCCTGAGATTGCTCTTCCTCAGATTTTAAAAGGAGTTCTCCATGTCTTCTGATTATCTTTCCCTCCTTTTCCAACTCCCTAACATCTCTGTATATGGTCATTAAAGAGACATTAAAATATTCCGCTAAGGATTTTACAGTGGTGTAGCCCTTGGCTATGAGGTTTAAGATCTGCTCTTTCCTGTTCATTTTTGCATTAAAAATTTAACATTTTTTCTGAAAATAGTTCAAGTCCTTTGACCGCTTTAGCATTACTTAAATTTTGGTGGTATTTTTTTAAGGCGCTTAACTTTTCAAATGTTTCTATTCACTTTCCTAATTCTCTTTTAACTTCCTCGGCTATTTTTATGAACTTTTCCATCTCCTCTATTTGCTGATCCCTGAGGGTTATCATAGCATCCTCGTGTCCAGCCATACCACACATAGCTATGGTAAAGCAATCCGTCTCAGCCCTTATGATCTTTAGGGCTACGTTGGCGTAGTGACAATGAACCCCAACGAATATGCAGGCCTTTATCTTGTTGTGCCATATGGTAAGGTTTGGATGGTTTGGGTTTATTTCAACCTCAGGATTTATCTTTGGATATTTTGGTCTATAGTCATACATGGGTATTATCCTTGCGTTCAAAACTTCAGCCATCTTTCTGACGAGCTTTGCCTTTTCCTTTGCTTCTTCGTTCCAAGCGTAAAGCACTTGGGGACCTGGGAATATAGTTGCGTTAGGAAGTGTTAGCATAGCTTTTGCTGCTTCCCTCATAGCTATCTCTTCATCCACTATTTCGTTAAACATAAGAGCCTTTCCTGGTGGCGGGTTTAAGAGCCCTTCATAAACCGCAACTGGGTAGGGTGAATAACCTGACGGACCTAAAAGCGCCATAATTTACCTCCTTAATTTATTTTCTCGCATGGACCTCTGGCATTACCATACGAATAGCATTACGCTTTAAAAGGTTACTGCAAACATAAACACAAAGGCCACAACCTTTACACCTTTCAGAAATTACGTAAGCGTGGTGTTCTTCATCCGAATACATCAGTGTGTTTGGCTCCGGGCAGAAAAGAGTGCATTGCTTACAGTTATACTTGGAACACTCCTCGTTTATCACTTCTGCCACATAGTACATTCACTTTCCTCCTTTTACTTAGTAAGTTGTTTATAAGTTATTTTATAGTGCTAAAATGTCAAGCTGTTATGGAGGCTGTTCGAAAAAATCCTTCAGGCAGTGCTGATAAACTACAGAATTACCTAACCTGTTATAATTTTTTGAGGAGGTAAGAAAATGGATCTGAAAAAAATACCCGCTGGGAAAAACCCTCCTGAAGACATATACGTGGTAGTTGAAATACCCCAAGACAGCCCCATAAAGTATGAGCTGGACAAAGAAAGTGGGGCGATCTTTGTAGATAGGTTCTTATTTACAGCTATGCATTATCCTTTTAACTACGGCTTTATACCTCAAACTTTGGCTGATGATGGAGATCCGGTGGATGTGCTTGTTGTATCAAGGTATCCGGTGGTTCCTGGAAGTGTGTTAAGGTGCAGACCCATAGGCGCTTTGGAGATGAGGGACGAAGAAGGTATAGACACAAAGCTTATAGCGGTGCCCCACTCAAAGATAGATCCAACCTTTGATAACATCAAAAGCGTGGATGACCTTCCTAAGGCTCTTCTGGATAGGATAAAACACTTTTTTGAGCATTACAAAGAGTTGGAACCGGGTAAGTGGGTAAAGGTGGAAGAGTTCAAAGGTATTCAGTTTGCAATAGAGGAGATCAAAAAGGGCATAGAAAACTACAAAAATCTTAATGAAAAGTGAAAAAAACGAGGCTGTTCTAAAAAATCCCCCAAGATAGTTATAATGCTTAAGATGTATGTAGGTTTGCAGTTTAAACTTCTCTAAGAGTATGCTCTCGTGTTTGAAAATAGCTATACCTGGTGGGAGGATATTGAAGGTAAGGACTTCCTTTCCCTACAAAGGCTCCCCCATAGGCTATAGGGTATTGATAAACGGAAGAACAGGCGTAGTGGTTGGTTTTGCGGAGGAGGGAAAAGAGGAGTCTTTGGTCTTTCCGGACAAGCTACCTTTTACAGACCTTAAAAACTTGGAGGCGGTAAAGGACTTAGCCCTAATCTATGGATTACCCACTTGGCAGTTGATGTGGGAGCTTATTCCCTCTCATTGGAATTGGACGGAAGAAAGCTTTCTTGAAGTTTCTTTATCTTCTTTTCAGGCTTTGGACCCAAAAACAAGGCAAATTCTTAGTTGGATAGCGGATAGGAAGTTGGTAAAAGAGGAATTAGCAAAGAAAAGGTTTGGAAGTGAGTTGATAAATATGCTTGTAAAGAAGGGACTGCTAAGGGTAAAAAAAGACTGGTCTGCTCCCGATGTGGAGGTGGAGCTGTTTAAGTTAAACGTTCCCTTTGAGGTAGCCCTATCTAAGTTGAGAAGGACAAAAAGATACGCAGAAAGGGTAAGGCTTTTGGCTTATTTGAGAGAAAGGCTTTACGCTTCAAGGGAAGAGTTAAGGGAGGAAGGTTTTTCCTCTGAAGATCTAAAAGCACTTATTTCTCGTGGTATTGTGAAAGTTGAAAGGGAGCTTATGCAGAACTTTGCGATAAATCCAAGGTCCGAGCTTAGGATGGGTGGAGGTTTTTTGGTAAAAAAACTGGAAAAGCCTACGGTGGTGGTTGGAAGCCTTTCAAGGCTTGCAGAAAGCCTTTTTGCGCTGATAGAAGACGCTCTGGGAGAAGGAAAAAGCTTAGCCATATTTTCCTTTTACAATCCTACCCTTAGCTGGCTTTTGAGAGAGCTAAAGCCTATCTTTGGAGATAGGGTAGTTTCTTTATCGTCCTTTGAAAGTCCAAAACAGTTTATCAAGAACTGGTTTTTGGCTCAGGAAAAGGGTAGGATAGTTCTAACTGGAAGGATGGGACTTTTAGTTCCGTTTAAAGATCTTTACGCAGTAGTGCTTTTTGACGACTACTACACCAAACTTAATAGATACATAGACCTTAGGAACTTTGTCTCTCAGCTTTATAAATACTACGGCTGTCAGTTTTTCTATTATACCTGTGCCCTTGGGGTGGATACGTATCAAAGGGTTAAAAGTGGTCAGTGGGAGATGGAGTTTTTGGGCTATTCTGCGGAGGTTAGGCTATTGAAGCGAAAACCGGAGGAGATCCTTACTCAGGAACTTCTCTCTGAACTTGAGGATAATTCTTTACTTTTGGTGAGAAAAACGGGATACTCTTACGCATACTGTCCAAAGTGTGGTTTTTTGGTGGATTGCCCAAGGTGTGGAACCTTTTTGACTTTGAGTAAAGCAAACAACCTGTATTGCACAAGGTGTAAGTGGAAAGGTCCTGCTGAATGCACCCACTGTGGAGGGAAAATAGAGCAATACGGGTTTGGTATAGAAAGGGTTATGGAAGAAGTAGAAAGGCATGGTCTTCTAAGGGAAAACATACACTTTGATACAAAACCTTCTGTGGCGGGAGTATATAAGAAGGTCTTCTTGGTCCATGGAGACAACATTCTTTCTGTTCCAAGCCTAAACGCAGAGGAAGAGTTTTGGAAATACATCCACAGAGCAAGGGCTATAGCAAAGGAGAGATTTTACATTCAGAGCTTTTTGGACAAGGAGATCATAGAAAATTACCTAAGAGAGGATTTTTTGGAAGCAGAACTGGAAAGAAGAAGAGAAGAAAACCTACCGCCCTTCTCAAAGATTATACTTGCGGTATTTACAAAGGAAAAAACAAAAGCCTTAGAGTCTATCCCAAATGTGATAACAAGGGCTTACGGAAGCTTGATGGAAGTTTTTATAAAGGTTAATCACAAACAGCTTAGAGAAGTCCTGCCAAAGGTTATCAATCTAAAACCAATCAAGCTGGAGGTTTGGTAAAGACCGCACCTTCTTTATCCACAGAAAGGGACAAATATCTTGCGCGCACGCCATGTCTTTCAAAGGCAGATACCATAGCCTTTCCTACTTTGTCTTCTTCTTCCAAGCAGAAAGAAGCTACTGTGGGACCTGCACCACTTAAAAACACCGCCAAAGCTCCAGAAGAGTAGGCACTCTCTAATACATCGTTAAAACCCAGAATTAGCTCCTTTCTGTATGGCTGATGCAGTCTATCCTTTACCGCTTCCTTCAAAAGCCCATAGTTTCTCTTACAGAGACTGCCAATCAGAAGACTTGCCCTCTGAAGGTTGTAAATCGCATCTTTTAGAGAGATTTCCTTCCTTAGAACTTCCCTTGCTTTCTTGGTTGAAAGCTCAAAATCTGGTATGCAAACCACAATCTTTATGTCCTCTGGAAAGTCAAGCCTTTGGTAATAAACACCTTCATCCACGGCGCAAATCAGAAAGCCTCCCAAAAGGGCAGGTAGCAGATTGTCTGGATGAGGTTCAAACTCAAAGGCTACCCTTAGCTTTTCTTCAACGCTTAACTCTTTACTCTGAAAGAGTTCCCAAAATTTTAACGCAGAGACTATGGCTGTAGCAGAAGAACCTAAACCTCTGGCTGTAGGTATGTGGTTTATCATTTTAACTTTCAGGGGAAAAGGCCTTCCCCCAAAAACTTCGCAAGCTCTAATATACACCCTTGCGAACAAATTTTCATCATCCTTAGGTAGATCTTTTCCTTCTCCTTCTATCTCAAAGGACCATCTGTCTGAAGGCTCGGCGGTAAAGTAGTTGTAAAGACTTAGGGCAAGGCCCAAGGTGTCAAAGCCAGAACCTAAGTTGCTCGTGCTTGCGGGCACCCTCAAAGTCGCATAGTTTTGTCCCATTCTTTATATCCTACCATTTCCTTTATAGCTAAGGCAAACTCTCTTATCTCCTTTTGGGCTGACTCATGGATGCGAAGGCTTATAAAGTTATCCAATGAAATCCTTGGCACTGTCCAATAAAAGCGCGTTTTCATAAACTGAGGTAATATGCCCCTCGCTATTTCCTTTGCTACCTCTTTTTCTACCATCTGAAGATACAATTTGTTTAACTCTTTGATGTAAAAGCCAATCTTTTCTAAAAATTGGGAGTTCCAGGGTTCTTCCACTGGTTGGTCTAAGCTTGCCTGCTTGTTACGTTTTGCTTGCTTTCTAAGGTAAGTGGGTATATAAAAGCTTGGCTCGTAACTTACATACCTTCTGCTTACTTCATTGTAAGAACCAAACCTATGCCTGAACCATTGCCTTGCAACAAATATGGGACACTCCACCACAAAAGTGTAATAGTCCATAGGGCTGTCCAGCTCTAAACTATCTACTAAAGCAATAAATCCCGAAGAGGTTTCCCTTTTCTCCCTTATGTAAGCCTTATCGGTAGAATAGCCATTTACCTCCTCTCCTTTTATCACAGCATATGTCGCTGGGAGCCTTTCTTTGAGCGTATGCATAACCTTTTGAGGTATGTAATCCAACGCATTGATAATGTTTCTAAGGTTTAGCCAGATGAACTTTCCGTCAAAGTAAGCTTGAAAGGTAGGATTTTTTACTCTTCTCAAAAGATCAAGCCAAAAATCTTCCGAAGATTCAAAGGCAACTACTACGTGTTCAAAGGGAGAAGAGTGCCTGTTTTCTAATAGATATTTTATGAGCTTTATGTCCCTTTCTATTTGCACCTGTTCGTCTTTGGCGAAAGAAACCCTTGCAGCACGCACTATTCTTTGGTCAGAACCGAGCAAAAAGATGTTCATGGATTAAACTATATTATACAGTGCTGAGGTCCTTTCTTTACGGAATTTTTATAACTGTTATTATCCTGTTTCTTTCCTTTGTTTATGTGATAAAAAGAACGTTAAGTAAAGATTTAGTTGAGGTTTTTTTATCCTTGGATAAGCGATTTGTTTTGCTTTCCCTTTTTAGTATGTTTTTGTACCACACTTTTGACAACCTTAGACTTTTTATCCTATCAAGGGCAATGAATCTGCACTATCCTTTTCTGTATGGTTACGTTATTTCTTTCATAAACACCTTTGGAGCTACTATAACTCCCGCCCACGTGGGGGGAGAGATGATGTCTCTTTATACTCTTTCCAGAAAAGGTGCTAGATTGCACAAAGTGATGAGCATTGTTACTATGAAGACTATAACGGGGGCAGTCTTTTTTCTTCTGTTCATTCCCATTGTGGTGCATTACTTCTACAGAAATCCTCAGGTTGTTCTAAGGCTTTTGGTTATTTTGTTGGTTATCAGTTTGTTTAGCCTTGCATTTTACAGAATAGGAAGGATACTCTTCAATAGGTCTGCGCAAAAATCAAGTTTGATAGCGAAAGTAAAATATACCTTTAGCAGATTTTTGGTAGTGACTAAGCTATTTTTGAAAAACAAGAAACTACACTTAGCCTTTGCTACACTTTATAGTGTGCTGCTTTATGTATCCTTTTTGCTCTCTGGTGCATTTTTGATAAAGGCTTTTGAGCAGTCTGTAAGTTTCTATGAAGCCACTTATGCTCAAATAATATTGCTTTACGCTATATTTTTGAGTCCTACACCGGGTGGTAGTGGGGTGGGTGAGCTGGGTGGGATAGAGGTTTTCTCCAGCTTTCTTTCACTTTCAGCTGTGGGTGGGTTCGTTATACTTTGGCGTTTTATAACTCAGTATATAAGCGCTATAGTGGGTGGTGTGCTGTTTTTCTTTTTATTTGTTAAAGACTCAAAAGGCTATCTTTTGAAATGAACCTTTTTAATCCTTACTACTACGCTGTAAAGCTCAGAAATTGGCTATACGATAGGGGGATTTTGAAGTCTTATGCCTTGGATGTGCCTGTTGTATGCGTAGGGAATCTTTCGGTAGGTGGCAGTGGAAAGACAAGCTTGGTAAGGTTTATCTCAAATGCTCTTTCTGAAAAATTTCATGTCGCGGTGCTTTTGAGGGGATACAAAAGGAAAACTAAGGGCCTTTTGGTGGCATCCTACAGAGGGGAAGTTAAAGCAGGTTGGGAAGAGGTAGGAGACGAAGCTTACATGCTCTCAAAGGTCTTGAAAAACTCAAGCGTGTTGGTGTGCGAAGACAGGGTCTTAGGAGGAAACTTTGCGATAAAGGAGCTTGAAGCGGAAGTTATAATCCTTGACGATGGGTTTCAACACAGAAGGTTAAAACCTGACCTAAGCATAGTGCTTCTAAAGGAAGGGGATTTAAAAGACAGGCTTTTGCCCTTTGGACGTTTAAGAGAACCATTAAGTGCGCTCAAAAGGGCTGATGCTGTGGTGCTTTCTTACCAAGATGTAAAGGAATGGGATCTTACCTTAGAAAAGCCTGTCTTTAAACTTTACAGGACCAACTGGAGGATAGTTTCCGCTGATGGAAAGATTGTGGATCACAAAGACAAAACCTTTGTTGCTTTTTCCGCTTTGGGAGACAACGGGCAGTTTTTTCAGACCTTGGTAAAGCTTGGGATAAAAGTTGAAAAGTTTTTGAGCTTTCCAGACCACTATCACTACAAAAACTTCGTGCTAAAAAAGGAAAAGCTTTACCTAACCACTTTAAAAGACTTTTTTAAACTTAAACCTTCAGAAAATTTATTCTACCTTGACTTTGACCTTAGGGTGGATGGTCTTTTAGGGTTTATAATTAACAATATAAGGGCTGGTAGCTCAGCTGGCAGAGCAACGGACTCTTAATCCGTGGGTCGCGGGTTCGACTCCCGCCCAGCCCACTTTTAGTCATGGAAATGCATGAGCTTGCACACATTCTTATAATCCTCGTAGGTCTTCTTAGAGCCATTGGCATAGCTTCCATAATAGCTTTAATATTCTTGGGTGCAAGAGTAAGGTATATATTCATAACCGCCATTCTTACAGTAGGTGGGATATTTACCACCGCGTTGAGCTTTTTGTTGGGAGTGCTGTCTTTTTTCCACGCTGTGGTGTATGAGTTTTTTGCCATTGGTTCTATTTTAGCAATGCTCTATTGGGCTTACAAAGACAAAAAGAACGCTCCACCACCTAAGCCTTCGGAAAATACGCGTTGTGCCTTGTGTTCGGCAGTAATAAGGGAAAACAAAGATTACGTCGTGTTAAAGTGTGCAGATCAATATCTTTTCTTTGATTCGGAAGAACACATGAAGGAATTTTTAAAAAATATTGAAGAATACAAAAAGTTCAAAAAACTAAACATCGGCAAACCAGAGTGTTATTATTCTAAAACCAACGGACGATGGATCCAGCTAAAACAAGAAGAAGTATGAATACAAGAGACTAACTAACATTCTGTAGATACCAAAGGGTAGAAAACTGTATGAAGATACAAATCTTAGGAAAAGCTTTACTGATAGGATGGCTGTTAAGAAGGAAACTGCAAAGCCTATTGCCAAAAGATGAAACTCCTGAAAGCTAAACTGAGAGTAGGACTTGTAAAGGTCATAGCCTGTGGCGGATAGCATGGTGGGCACTGCCAGCAAAAAGGAAAATTCTGCTGCTTGTTTTCTGTTTAGTCCCATAAGCATACCGCCTATTATTGTTGCTCCGCTTCGGGATACGCCCGGCACCATAGCCAAAGACTGAAAAAGACCAATCACAAAAGCTTTGCTAAGGGCTAACTTTTGAACTTGATCTATATGGCAAAATCTTTCACACCACCTGTCCGCAAAAATCAAAAAAACGCCACCTAAGAGAAGGCTAACTACTACCACCAAATCATTTCCGATCAAGTAGCCTTTGATGAACCTATAAAGGATAAAGCCAAGTATGCCAGTAGGAAGGAAAGCCAATATTATTCTCTTCCATGTTTCAAAGTCTGTTAAGAATCTTTTTAGGTAAAGGGAAAAAACCGCCAGTATGGCACCAAGCTGGATAGAAATCTCAAAGCTTTTGGTAAATTCATTGTGAGTTAAGCCTAATATATGGGCTGTGAGTATAAGATGGCCAGTGGAAGATACTGGCAAAAATTCTGTCAATCCTTCAACAAAGCCTAAGATAATCGCATCCTTTGGACTCATAAAAGTATCCTCTTTAAAAGCTCTATATCTCCCTTTACCTCTTCCAGAACCGCCTTTACACTTCCTAAAACAAAAAGCAACTGCATCTTTACAGGAAACAAATTTTCCCTATCTATCCACAGTCTCCACATACCTTTTGGCTTCAAAAGTCCTTTTGTTTTTATATTGGGTTGCACGTTTAAAACCAAAGCCCTGTATTTTTCCAATACCCACTCTTCACCCACCACGGAGTATGGTATGCTGTAAGTTTTGCCATCGTAAAACATCTTCAAGTTTCCGCTTTGTTCTTTTAGAGCGCTCTTGTATAGCATCAAACTTGCGGTATAGGGATCCACATAATCCGTATAATCATAAACTCTTTCCTCTATCCTTTCTTGTTCTTCTGTTAGCTCTACGTAGTGTATCTCTTTTACGTAAATCTTTGAGTCTTTAAAGGTATAGTGCTGTCTTCTCTTAAAGCTTCCTTCTTCTTGGTGGTAGAAAAACTCAATTGGAGTTAAACTTTTTATGTAAATTACCGCATAGCCGTGGTTATATACCCTTTTTACAAGGCTACCTACGTTGATGGTTCTGACCCAACTTGAAACCTTTAGATTTTCTCCTTCCTGCTTGTAGGTTATGCAGGTGCGGGCTACAGGGAAAAACAAATAGTAAGCCTTATAGCAAAGGGTAAGCTCGCTGGCAAGTATGCTGAAAGGTAAAAACAATAAAAGGAAAAACATCGGTTCTTATTTTAAAATCAATCTTCATGAGAGTAGGATTTATAGGTTTGGGTGTGCTTGGTAAAACTATTGCAAAGAGGCTTTTATCTCAGGGTGTGGAGCTTGTAGTTTGGAACAGAACAAAAGAAAAAGCCTTAGACTTGGGAGTGGAAATAGCAGAAAGGCCATCAGAGCTTACAAAGATGGTGGATACCATTCTGATTATCCTTTTTGACTCCAAAGCCAGCGAAGAAGTGATCTTTGGCAAAGGAGGATTGGTGGAAGGGGACCTAAAGGGAAAGACTCTTGTAGATATGACCACAAATCACTACGCATACGTGCAGAGTGCATACAACGAACTAAAAGGGCTTGGCTGTAGCTACTTGGATGCGCCCGTGCTTGGCAGTGTGATACCTGCCCAAAAGGGGGAGCTTACCATCCTGGTAGCTGGAGAGGAGGAAAAGTTTAAAGAGCTAAAGCCACTTTTTGAAAAATACTGCAAGACCATCTTTTACGTGGGACAAGTAGGCAATGCGACAAAGCTTAAACTCATAAATAACATAGTCTTGGGTGGATTTATGGAGATCTTGGCGGAAGCCATAGCCATAGGGGAGCGAGCAGGTTTTAGCAAAGAGCTTATAATAGATGTGCTAAACAGCGGTGCAGGAAGGTCTTACATTCTGGACGTAAAAAAGCAAAAACTTTTGGAAGAAGACTTCTCCACTCACTTTTCGGTGGAGCTTATACACAAAGACCTCCATTACGCCCAAGACCTTGTAAAAGACGTAGGAGGCTTTACCTTTGCCTTACAGAACATAAAAGAAGCCTACGGACTTGCAAAGGCAATGGGTCTATCTAACCTTGACTTTTCTGCAGTTTATAAAGCTTTCAAAGTCCCAAAAACCTGATAGCTTTGTCCCCTATATCCTTTCTGTATTGCATACCTTCAAAGCTTATCTTTTCAATTGCTTTGTAAGCTTTTACTTTTGCCTCTTTTATGTCTTCACCCCATGCGCACACATTTAAAACTCTGCCCCCTGCGGTCAAAAGCTTACCGTTTTCTATCTTAGTTCCAGCGTAAAATATGATAACCTCCTCTTTTTTTGCTTCCTCCAAACCCCTGATCTCTTTACCTACCTCTGGATTTTCGGGATATCCCTTACTTGCAAGAACTACACACAGAGCGCACCTGTTGTCTATCTCCAAACTTATACTCCTTCCTTCATAGAAGTTAATTAGCTTTTCAAGGAAGTCCCCTTTTATCCTCATCAGCAAAGGTTGTGCTTCTGGGTCTCCAAGCCTTACGTTAAACTCTAAAACCTTTGGACCTTCGGAAGTTAGCATAAGTCCGGCGTATAAAAACCCTCTGTAGTATATACCCTCCTTTGCAAGAGCTTTTAGGGTTTTTTCTATGATGTTTTTTCTTATCTCTTGTTCAGTTTTTTCGTCAATGAAAGGATTAGGAGAGTAAGCGCCCATACCACCTGTGTTTGGCCCTTTATCTCCGTCCAAGAGTCTTTTGTGATCCTGGGAGGTAGGCAAAGGGATATACTCTTCCCCATTGACCATAACTATGTAAGACCCTTCCTCTCCTTCCAAAAACTCCTCTATCACAACCCTTTCCCCAGCTTTTCCCAAAGCTTTTCTTACCATCAGAAAATCCACCGCTTCTATTGCGCTTTGCTCTGTTTTGCAAACTATAGCTCCTTTTCCACCTGCCAAACCATCCGCCTTGACGACAACAGGCGCACCAAAATCTCTGATAAATCTTTTGGCTTTGTCTGGATCGTCAAAAACTTCAAAGTTTGCAGTGGGTATGCCGTGCTTTAGCATGAAATCTTTTGCGAATACCTTACTGGCTTCTAAGAGGGACGCTTTCTGCGATGGACCGAATATTTTAAGGCCCCTTTTCTCAAACTCATCCACTATACCTTCCACCAAGGGAGCCTCTGGACCTACGATGGTAAAGTCTATACCTTCCCTTTGAGCAAAGTCTGCCAAAGTTTTAACATCCGTTGGATTAATATCTACCCTCTTTGCATCAACACCGGCGCTGCCCTTTGCTATAAAAACTTCTTTTACAAGCGGGCTTTGACTTATCTTCCAAGCTATGGCGTGTTCCCTGCCACCATTCCCAACTACTAAAACTTTCACGGATATTGATTATAATACATAATCCATGCAAGTCTTTGTAGATAGAATAGAGTTTGAGGAGGCACTTTCAAAGGCAAAGTCCGCTACCGAAAGAAAATCTGCCCTTCCTGTGCTCAACAACTTCAAACTGACTGCGGACGAGGACAGACTCTATATTTACGCTACAGATTTGGAGAACTTTTTAGTATTTGACCTTCCCGCAAGGGTTGAGATCAAAGGAGAAACTTCTGTAAATGCAAACAAAATACAGTCTATAGTGAAGAATTTGTCCTCCGCAGAAGTTTATATGGAACTTGTGGAGGATAAGCTGATAGTAAAAGGCGGGAGAAGTCAATTTAAGTTGGTCTGTGCGGATCCTTTTGAATTTCCTGAATTTCCACAGGTGATCGTAAAAGACCAAATTCCAAGCTCTATTCTTTCAAGGGCTATATCAAAGGTGGAATATGCGGTATCAAAGGAAGAAACAAGGTATGCTTTGCAGGGAATGTATGTTCGCAATCATGACGGTAGGCTTCACTTTGTCGGTTCTGATGGACACCGTCTTGCCCTTTTTATGCCTGAGCAGACCTTTGAGGATGAGCTTTTGCTGTCACGTAAAAGCTTAAAAGTTTTGGAAAAACTGCTTAAAGACACAATAGGAGCGGTTTCTGTGGGCAAAGACGAAAACTTTGCCCACGTGAAGGGAGAAAATTGGACCCTTTCGGTTAGGCTTTTGGAGGGTGAATATCCCGATTATCTTGCGGTTATTCCCTCCGACTTTCGGGTTATTGCGGTAGTGGATAGGGAAGATTTAGAGAAGTCTCTAAAGCGACTTTCTGCCATTGCGTCCGCATCTGCCTTTCCTGTAAAACTTTCCTTTACAAAAGACTTGCTTTTACTTGAGATATCTGAGCCGGAGTTTGGTGAAGGAAAAGACGAGGTGGATATAGATTACAGCGGAGAGCCTATTGAAATAGGTTTTAACGGAAAGTATATCTTAGAAGCTTTGGATAGCTTTGATTCTGATAGAATTTACATAAAAGCCTTTGATGCGGATAGTCCGGTAATTTTTGAAAGCGTAGATTTTAACAAAGACCCCTATCTTTGTTTGATTATGCCAATGAGACTTTAAAAATAGGATTTCTGTTTGCTTGGGCTTCTTTTATCCTTCCAACTGCGGTCTTTTCTGGCTTAGACTTTATAGTTTCCGGCGATTCTTTCAGTATGGACTTTATGGTATTTGCAAAATGTTCAATTGTCTGTGGGCTTTCTGTTTCTGTTGGCTCTATCATGATGGCTTCTTTGACAACAAGAGGGAAGTATATGGTTGGAGCATAGAAACCTTCGTCAAGTAAAGCCTTAGCTAAATCAAGGACGCTGATACCCATTTTTTGCAAAGGCAAGCCAGAAAAGACCACTTCGTGCATCTTAGGTGAGTTTGGATAAGGATCATGCAGAACGTCTTTTAGTAGATGATACAAATACCTAGCGTTTAGAACTGCGTATTTGGCAATTTTGTCTATTTCTTTACCGTAAGAAAGGATGTATGCCAAAGCTCTAATCATTACACCCACGTGCCCGTAAAAGCTTAAAAGCTTGCCCACACTTTTTGGAATGTTCCAATTTAGGTAATACTTCTTTCCGTCAAACTCAACCTGAGGCACCGGTATATAAGGCTTAAGCCTTTCGGACACACCTACAGGCCCACTGCCTGGACCTCCACCACCGTGGGGTGTGGAAAAAGTTTTGTGAAGGTTAAAATGCATCACATCTACTCCCCACTTACCTGGCTTTGCCATACCCACTATAGCATTGAAGTTAGCTCCGTCCATGTAAAGCAAGGCATCCCTTTGGTGCAAAAGCTGTGCTATCTCTTTGATCCTTTTTTCAAAAATGCCAAGGGTGTTTGGGTTTGTAATCATAAGCCCCGCTACTCTGTCATCAAGTTTTCTCGTAAAGTCCTCCCAATCCAGCTGTCCGTTTTTATCACTTTTTATTGTTATTACTTCAAACCCACATATGCTTGCGGAAGCTGGGTTTGTGCCGTGGGCCGAATCTGGAACAAGTATTTTGGTCTTATGATCGTTTCCTTTGTCTCTGTGATAGGCTGCTATCATCAGTAGTCCCAAGAACTCTCCGTGGGCTCCTGCGGCAGGCTGAAGGCTCACATCCGCAAATCCTCCCAACTCTTTTAAAAATTCTTTAAGCTCAAACATAATCCTCAGTATTCCCTGCGCATAATCTTCAGGCAAAAAAGGATGTAAGCTTAGAAATTCCTCTTTATTTGCCAGCTCCTCGTTTATCCTTGGATTATACTTCATAGTGCAGGAGCCAAGGGGAACCATAGTTGTGTCTATGGCGTAGTTTTTTTGAGAGAGTTTGGTGTAATGCCTAATTACCTCGAGCTCAGAAACCTCTGGAAATTTTAGATCCTCTCTGTAGTATTCATCTAAGTATTGGGAAATATCTACCTCTTGCACGTCCAGTTTGGGCAGTCTATAACCCTTTGTGTTATCTTTTGAAAACTCAAAGATCAAAGCCATCCTATTACCTCTTTTGTTCTATAACAGGCTGTTCTTGAACCTTGGGCAATCTTTCAGATAAAGCTTTGCAAGACAGAGTATTTATCAAAAATGTTTCCCCAAAGGATGTGACACAGCCGTATGAGTCGTAGGGAACACACTCGTCGGTTTCTGCGACTATCAAGCGTTTTTTTTGACTGTCAAAAGTAATTTTACATCTTCCGCATACCTGAGGTCGCAATGATTCCCTTTTTATAAGACTTTCGCAGTTTTCTACATTCTCTATTATCGTAGTCTTCAAGGTAAATCTTTGTAGGCCTTCCTCTCCTGTTCTGACCACTCCACAGGAAAAAGAAAAGAAGATAGCTATGAGTGCTATTCTCTTCATAGCTATAAAACCATTATAATAAACTTTCATGGAAAGAGTTTATTATTGGTCTGGTAAGGCGGTTATACCCCAAGAGGGGCAGTTTATAAAGCTTAAAGAAGACAAAAGCTTGGAGGTCCCAAACAATCCTATCATCCCCTTCATAGAAGGAGATGGGATAGGTCCAGAAATTGCTCCGGCGATGATAATGGTTGTAAATAGGGCAGTTGAGAAGGCTTACGGTGGCTCAAGGGCTATATACTGGGTGGAACTTTTAGCTGGGGACAAGGCAGAGGAAAAAACCGGTGAAAGAATGCCCCAAGAAACCCTTGAGGTTTTAAAGTCCGCCATAGTGTCTATAAAAGGACCATTGGGAACACCCGTAGGAAAAGGAGGAAAGTCCTTAAACGCCATACTAAGGCAGTCTATGGACTTCTACTCCGCCATAAGACCCGTTTATTGGCTCGGACAACCTTCACCCATACCAAACCCAGAGAGGGTAAATTTAGCTATCTTTAGGGAAAACTCCGACGATGTTTATATGTCCATAGAATTCATGCCAAAGGATGAAAAAACTCAGAAGGTAAGGAAGTTTTTCATAGAAGAGATGGGGGTTTCTGAGTATGCACTGCCGGAAGACTGTGGAATAACTGTAAAGCCCATGAGCGAGTGGAAGACCAAAAGGCACGTAAGAAAAGCTCTAAGGTATGCACTGCAGAACAACAAAAGAGTGGTGGCGGTTGTAGGAAAAGGAAACATCATGAAGGCAACAGAAGGTGCATTTATGAACTGGGCCTTTGAGGTGGCAAAGGAGCCAGAGTTTGAAGGAAAAGTTATAACAGAAGGAGAGCCAAAGGAAGGACAGGTGCTTATGGTAAAGGTGATCACAGACCAGATGCTCATGCAGTTGGTTTTAAAGCCAGAGGCTTATGATGTGATAATCACTCAAAACCTAAACGGCGATTACATATCCGATTTGGCTTCTGCCTTGGTGGGAGGACCTGGTTTTGTGCCAAGCGGAAACATAGGAGATGGGTATGCGTTGTTTGAAAGCACCCACGGAACCGCTTATGACATAGCAGGAAAGGGCATAGCCAATCCCCTTTCTTTAACACTTTCGGGCGCTATGATGCTTGAATACTTAGGTTGGAAAGAAGCTTCTGAACTTATATACACCGCTGTGAAGGAAACTATAAAGGATAGGTTAGGAACCCCAGACATAGCCAATGGCTTTAAGAAAATGGGCATAGATGCCAAAGCTTTATCTACAGAAGAATTTGCAAAGGCTATAGTGGAAAGGATATGAAGGTTGGTTATGTTGCCATAGTCGGCAAGCCAAACGTAGGAAAATCCACACTTTTAAACAGTTTGATAGGTACTAAGGTATCCATAGTATCTCCAAAGCCGGGAACTACGAGGATAAGGGTTCTTGGCGTTAAGAATATACCCGATAAAGCCCAAATAATATTCTTGGATACTCCAGGTATATACAAGCCAAGGGATGCCTTAGGTGAGGCTATGATAGGCATAGCTGGAGCTTCTTTGCAGGATGCAGACGTAATACTGTTTATGATAGACGCAGAGGACGGTTGGAGAGATGATGATGAAATGGTTTTTGAAACCTACATAAAGCCCTATTCAAAGGAAAAGCACACTTTTTTGGTGATAAACAAGGTAGATAGGATAGGTCCTTTGGAAAATCTGTTACCTTTTGTGGAAGACATCTCCAAAAAGCATCCTGAGTTTAAAGAAATAATTCCCATAAGCGCCCTAAAGGGCTTTAACATAGACAGACTATTAAAGGTTATAGTTGATTACCTTCCAGAAGGGGAGCCCCTTTTCCCCGAAGAGATGACCACAGACATTCCCTTTAGACTTTTAGCAGCGGAGATCATAAGGGAAAAGGTTCTGCTGAAGGTTCATCAAGAAATACCACAGGGAGTGGCTGTGGTAGTAAATGAGGTCTCAGACGGAAGCCACGATCCAAGGGTGCTGGTTATAAAGGCAGACATAATAGTCGATAGAGAAAATTACAAACCTATAATCATAGGCAAAGACGGTCAGAGGCTAAAGTCCATAGGCAAGATGGCAAGGGAAGAGTTGGAAATTATAACCGGTAGGAAGGTCTATTTAGAATTATTCGTCAGAGTAAAGCCCGATTGGAGAAAAAGGCCAGAACTTGTAAAGAGCTTTGGATACAGGATAGAATGAGCTGGGATAAAATTGAGAATCTGGTAAAGGAATGGGAGTTTTACTCTGCGCTTCCTAAGGTTTTAAAACTGCTATGTGTTGAAGTGTCAGCCAGCAGATGTAACTTCTGGCGTGTGGAGAATGAATTTTTAGTTCCAGTATATAACTACGAAGCTGGAAAAGATGATTATATTTTAGAAGGCTTAGAAAGCTTGAACTTAAAATACTTTCCGAAGTATTACAAAACTCTGCTAAAAAGTAGCATAATCTTTGCTGAAGATGTAAATAAAGACCCTTCAACGTCTGAGCTTTCTGAGAATTACTGGAAACCATTCGGCGTACAGTCAACTGTGGATCTTATACTAAGATACAATAAAAAAGTAGTAGGTGTTTTATGCTTAGAATTTAAATACAAAAAAAGCTTTTCAAATGAGGATAGAACAAGGTTAAAGAGAATAAAAAATCTTTTGGAAAAAAGCTACGGGAAAACCCTAAGGTTGGAAAAGATTGGTTTTAAAAAACTTTTTGAACTAGTGTTAAATTCTCCAAATGTTTCTATAGTGCTAACAGACAAAAGCGGTATCATTAGGTTTGTGAACGAGACCTTTGAGAAGATCACCGGATTCAGTGCATTTGAAGCTATAAACAGAAAGGTATCTATTTTAAAATCTGGCCGCCATTCCAAAGAATTTTACAAAGAGCTTTGGGATACGATTTTGGCAGGAAAGGTTTGGAATGGGACTTTCATAAACAGGAAAAAGAATGGAAAGATTTATTATGAAAGAAAGACTATAATTCCTATAATTAAAAAAGGAGAAACACTAGGATTTTTATCCATAGGATATGAAGTAACGAAAGAAATCAAACTGCAAAAGATTAGATTCCTCTTTGGAGAGATGGTCAGAATAATAAGCACTTGTGAAGATGAGTATGAACTTCTCCAGAAAACGTGCGAGGCTATATACAAAACTGAAGATTACGAACTTGTGTGGATCGCAAAAAGACTAAACAGTTCCGTAGGTGTAGTTTATGCCTATGGAGTTGTGGAGTATTTAAAGGATTTGGAAATAAACCTTGAAGATCAAGGCTCTTCTCCAGACAATCCTATCAAAAGGGCCTTTTTAACAGGCAGGATATCGAAAATTAACAATCTTGATGAAATACCGCAAGCCAGTTGGAAAGATAAGGCAATCAGTTTTGGTTTTAAATCAGCAATCTCTATACCAATAAAGGTAGGAGATAGCGTTAAGTATGTAATTAACCTCTATTCTTCAGAGAAAGAAATCTTTACCGATGATGTGCTTAGGATTTTAGAAGAATTAGCTACAAACCTTGGAGTGGCCCTTGAGAAAATGGTTATGAAGAGAGATATGTTCAAGAAAGAATTTTACGACGGATTAACTGGCTTGCCAAATAGGAAGTTATTTTTGGAAAATATGAAATACAATATAGATTTAGCAAGGAGTTTTCAAAAAAAACTACTCTTGTTAGTCGTAGATATTTTCAATTTCAGCTTAATAAATGCAAACTATGGCGTTAATTTGGGAGATAGAATCCTATTGGCCTTTGTAGAAAAGCTTAAAAGCTTATGCCCGGAAGCTCATCTTATTGCAAGGACTGGTTCGGATGAATTTGCAATAGCCATATTTTTAGATAAAGACGTTAAAGATATTCTTCATAGAATAGAAGCTTTAAGAGAAGTGGATGTAAAAGTGGATGATCTAAAAGTTAAATTGTTCACTAACATAGGGGTTGCAGTCTATCCAAAGGATGCGGAAGATGGTAGATCTCTATTTGATAAAGCGATTGTGGCGCTAAAAAAGTGTAAGGAGCAGGGAAGGGGTTGTTATTGTATGTACGATGTTAGTCTGGAAACGGAGTTTAGAACAAGGTTAAGTTTTGAGGATGAAATTTCCTTAGCCTTGGAAAGGGGAGAGTTTTTACTTTATTACCAACCCATTGCAGATATCAAGAGTTTAAAACTATCTGGCGTTGAGGCGCTTATCCGTTGGTTTTCTCCAAAAAGAGGTTTTGTCTCTCCTGCCACCTTTATCCCTATAGCTGAATCCATGAACCTAATGAGAGATATAGATAAATTTGTTTTGAAGAGTGTGCAAAATTTTTTGCATAGGCTAAAGAATTCAGGCTATAGCATACCAAGTATCAGTATAAACCTAACTCCTTCCAATTTTGACCTTCTAGAAGAATTTTTTGAAGACAAGTTTTTTATAAGATGTATAAACATAGAAATAACGGAGAGGGAAGTGTTTGAAGTTCTTAAGTACGAAAAAGTGCTAAGTGACTTTTTGAAATTGGGTGGTAGCTTATCCATAGATGACTTTGGCACTGGTTATTCATCCCTCTCTTATCTTTCAGAGCTACCAGTTCGGTGCGTTAAGATTGACATTTCTTTTGTAAAGAAGATGCTTGAAGATGAAAAGGCCAAAAAAATTGTTGAAGCTATAATAGAAATTTCTAAGACCTTTGGTATAGAAAGCGTGGCAGAGGGCGTGGAGACAGAGGAACAGTATAATTTGCTTAAAAAACTCGGTTGTAACAAACTCCAAGGGTATTTCTACTCTCCACCTTTGAAGGAAGAAGAATTAGTTGAAAAATTTCTCAAGCCTAAAGCTTAAAATGTATAAACCATGAGGTTTGTTTTGGCTTTCTTTATTTTGATAAGCTTGAGTTTTTCCAAAGAATCTCTGGTAGCCACCACTTATCCAATTTACTATCCTTTGGTGTATTTAGCGGGAGAGATTTATAAAGTGCAGGTGCTGATAACTGCAAAAGCAGATGTTCATCATTACGAGCTTAAACCAAAGGATCGTAAGGCTTTGAAGGATGCAAAAGCGGTATTTACTCTTGGACTGGAAAGTTGGGAAAAAAGGCTACCAGTGGAAAAAAGCAAACTCTATTTTTTACACCAAGGTATTGAACTAATAACCGAAGGTAAGCACAAGGATCCCCACCTTTGGATGTCTCCAAGGTCCTATCAGAAACTGGTGGATAATATCTTCAAGGCACTGGTGGATATGGATCCCAACAACAGAGAACTTTATCAAAAAAGGTATGAAGAGTTTTCCAAGAAACTTAAAGAGCTGGATGGGGAATTTGGTAAAGTGCTGTCTGAATGCAAGAGCAGATGGCTTGTTTCCACGCACCATTCTTTAAGCTACCTTGCAAAGGATTACGGCCTTAAGGCGGTTGGTATCAAAGGAATCCACGCGGAAGAGGAACCCAAACCTTCCGAAATACTCAATCTCATCAAACTGATGAAAAGAGAATCTATAAAAGCGATTTTTGTGGAAGAGGGCTACAGCGACAATGTTGCCAAAAAACTTTCCCAAGACACGGGGGCAAGCATATACAGGATAAACACATCCCTGTATCCTACCAACCCAAAGGACGATTACTTTTCCATAATGTATAGAAACCTACAATCTTTGGCAGAGGGTTTAGATTGCAGGAGGTAATAAGGGTAGAGAACTTAAGGTTTAGATACAAAAAGGAAGAGCCTCTTATAGAAGACCTCAGCTTTTCTGTTTACAAAGGGGAGTTCTTTTGCGTAGTGGGTCCAAACGGTTGTGGTAAGACCACCCTCCTTAAGCTCCTTTTGGGTTTCCTAAAGCCCCACAGTGGAAAGATCTACATCTTTGGAGAAGACCTCAAAAGCTTTAATCGTTGGGAGAAGGTAGGTTATGTGCCTCAGAGGTTTAGCGTGGAGAGGTTTTGGACTGGGACGGTGGAGGAGCTTTTTAGAAAGGTCGCAAAGAAGGAAAAGGTTGGTTGGATTATAGCTTTTTTGCACCTTGAGGGCCTGTTAAAGAAGCAGTTTGCTAAGCTTTCTGGTGGAGAACAGCAGAAGGTGCTTTTGGCTTTGGCTCTTACAAAAAACCCAGACCTTCTAATTTTGGATGAGCCTCTAACAGGTTTGGACATACACGCTCAGGAACACATAGAAAACACCCTCAGGGAGATTGCCAAGGATAGGACGGTGGTAGTGGTTTCTCACGATATTGGCTTTGTTTTGCGAAATGCCAACAGGATGCTCTGCCTTGGTATGCAAGAGTATAAAATAACCTATCCTGAGCAATTTACCAAGCTCATAAGGGAACTTTATGGACTTCATTGAGAACCTCGGGCTTATCTATCAAGGCATCTTAGCAGGTATCTTTATAGCGCTATCTTGCTCTATGGTGGGAGTGTATCTTCTTATGAGAAGACTTTCTATGCTTGGCGCTGGTATATCCCATTCAGCTTTTGGTGGTATAGCACTGTCTTTTCTATTCGGAGTAGAACCCACTATCTTTACTCTGATTTACACCGCTCTGGTATCTTTTTTTATTCAGTTCATGATGGAGAGGAAAAATCTGCCCTCAGACACTATTTTGTCCCTCTTCTTTTCCTTTGGCACAGCCCTTGCGGTAATAATCCTCTCCTTAAGCGGTAGTTTGGGTCAGGAAATATACTCTTACCTTTTTGGAAGTATCCTAACAGTTTCAGAAATGGAGTTATACTTAAGCTTTGCGATTTTTATTCTATCTTTACTTATCTTTAAACTAAAGTACGATGACCTATTTTTGGTTCTGTTTAATGAGGAGATAGCAAGGTTAAGGGGTATAAACACCAGCTTTTTGAACTATATGTTTGTATTGTTAGCGGGTATAAACATAGTTCTTTCAATAAAGGTGGCTGGGCTTTTGCTTTCTGCATCTTTTGTAGCTCTTCCCTCTATGACCGCACTGCTGATAGCGAACTCCTTCTTTCAAACTTTTTTGCTTTCTGCTATGTTTGCATTCTTATCCGTAATCTTTGGTATTTTTGTTTCTCTGATCTACAACATACCTCCCAGTGGGTCCATAGTTATGATCATGGTTCTTCTTTTCCTATTATCCTTTGCTATCTATACCGTAAAGACACGCAAAGGGCTTTAGAGAAATCTCAATTTTATTGACATATTGCGAAAGCGGTGTTTTGTAAAGGGGATGTATAAGGTGGGGAGCTATCTCCAAAAGGGGGATCAAAACAAAATCCCTTTCTAAGAGATGGGGATGGGGAATTTTCAAAAAGCTAAGCATTATTATGTGGTCTTCGTAAAGCAGGATGTCTATGTCTATTTCCCGAGGTCCCCATCTACCCCTGTCCTTTCTTCCAAGAAGAATTTCCGACTTCTTTACCCGGTGAAGCAGTTCTACGGGCCTTAGGTTGGTTTCTACCATTACCACGCTGTTTAGAAAGCTCGGCTGATCTTTAACACCCCAAGGCTGGCTCTCATACACCGTGGAACACTTTAGAATTTTTCCGTAATTTTCTATATGGTCTAAGGCCTTTAGGATGTAGTTTAAGCGGTCCCCTACATTACTTCCCAAGCCCAAAAAACACAAAGCCAAATTTCAACTCCTCCTTGTGAGAATATATTATTTTTTATGATCAAATGGATTCTCTATCTTTTGGTAGCCTTTCTCATAATAGACCATCTTTGGATTCACTACGGCGGGCCATTTATAGAAAAATTGAGAGGTGAATACAGAGAGGAGTTAAAAAAAGCTGTTTCTGATGAGCAGGCGATAGAAGTGCAAAAAGCATACAAGCAAAGCATTTTGGATAAAATTTGGGAAAGTATAAGAAGTTTAGCTAAAAAAGACCAAGGAGGAGAAAAGGATGAGTGAATTTGTTTTTGCATCAATAGAAGAGGCTATTGAAGATATAAGGGAAGGCAAAATGGTTATAGTGGTGGATGATCCAGATAGGGAGAACGAGGGGGATTTGGTTATGGCTGCAGAAAAAGTCACCCCAGAAGCTATAAACTTTATGGCAAAGTATGCAAGGGGGCTTATATGCCTTACTCTTACTCCTGAAAGGTGCGAGGAGCTTGACTTATACCCTATGGCGATTAGAAACACAGATCCTAAGGGAACCTACTTTTGCGTTTCTATAGATGCCCATCCGAAGTATGGGACTACCACCGGCATATCTGCCTTTGACAGAGCTATCACCATAAAGTTGGCGGTCAGTCCAGACGCAAAACCTTCTGACTTTATAAGACCAGGACATGTTTTTCCCCTTAAGGCTAAACCTGGAGGAGTTTTGGAAAGGGCTGGACATACAGAAGCTTCTGTAGATTTGGCAAGATTGGCTGGGCTTTATCCCGCAGGTGTGATATGTGAGATAATGAAAGACGATGGGACTATGGCAAGGCTTCCTGATCTTGTGGAATTTGCCAAACGTTTTAACCTCAAGATAATAACCATAGCGGACCTCATACGGTATAGGCTTAAAAAAGAAAGACTTGTGGTAAGAGAAGCGACAGCAAACTTGCCTACCCGTTATGGATTCTTTAAGATCCACGCTTACAAGCATGTTCTTACCGGTGAAGAACAGGTAGCCCTTACAATGGGAGAGTGGAAAGAGGATGAGCCTGTGCTTGTGAGAGTTCATTCTGAGTGCTTGACAGGAGACGTGTTTAAGTCTCTCAGATGTGACTGTAGAGGTCAGCTTGAAGCGGCGCTTATGAAAATAGCAGAGGAAGGAAAGGGCGTGTTGGTTTATATAATGGGACACGAAGGTAGAGGTATTGGGATAGTAAATAAGATAAAGGCTTACGCTCTGCAGGATAAAGGATATGATACGGTGGAAGCTAATGAAAAGCTTGGATACGCTGCGGACCTGAGGGACTACGGTATAGGTGTGCAGATCCTTTTGGACCTTGGCGTCAGAAAGATGAGACTTCTTACAAACAACCCAAGGAAGATTGTAGCACTTGAGGGTTATGGATTGGAAGTGGTAGAAAGGGTCCCGCTGAAGGTAGAAGCTTGTGAGCACAATGAAAGGTATCTGCAAACAAAAAAACAAAAGCTTGGACACATGTTATGAGTATGTTTGTAGATCTGGTTAAGATCTATGTTAAAGCGGGAGATGGGGGTAATGGTGCGGTAGCTTTTCTGAGGGAAAAATACAGACCTTTTGGCGGACCAGCGGGCGGAGACGGTGGCAAAGGCGGAGATGTTATCCTCGTTGCTACTCATAGCAAGCACACTCTTTTGGACTTTGAATACAGAACAAAATTCAAAGCCCAAAACGGAGAGCACGGAAAAGGGAAAAATCAGGCAGGAAAGGATGGAGAGGACCTGATCATAGAGGTCCCTGTGGGAACAGTGGTAAAGGATGCCATCACAGGGGAAGTTATATGCGACTTAGTAGAAGAGGGACAAAGATGTGTAGTAGCAAAGGGTGGTAGAGGTGGAAGGGGCAATGCAAGGTTTGCTTCGCCTACCAATCAAGCACCTAAGTATGCAGAAAAAGGACAAAAAGGAGAAGAAAGATGGCTGATCTTAGAGCTAAAACTCATTGCGGACGTAGGTCTGATCGGACTCCCCAACGCAGGAAAGTCAACCCTTATATCAAAACTGACCAAGGCTAAGCCTAAAATAGCGGATTATCCTTTTACCACACTTTCGCCTGTGCTTGGAGTTTTGGAGTTAAGCGAAGAACACAGGCTTATTTTGGCAGACATTCCGGGGCTTATAGAAGGCGCCAGCCAAGGTAAAGGCTTAGGATTTGAGTTTTTAAGACATGTGGAAAGAACTAAGCTCTTACTTCACCTTATAGACGTATCTGACGGAAGGGATAAGGACCCAATTGAAGCTTTCCACATAGTAAACAGAGAACTTGAACAATACAGTCAAAAATTGCTGGAAAAAGAACAGATAGTGGTTGCTACAAAGATTGACTCTCTTTCTGACAGGAGCTTTTTAAATTATCTGGAAAATTACTTCAAAGAAAGGGGATATGAATTTTGCAGTATATCCTCCATAACAGGTGAAGGTTTGGAAAACCTAAAGAAACTTTTACTTAAGAAGTTTTTTTCAAGGTAGTAAAGTTCATTATGTAGTTCGAAAAACTCCCTAATTAGAGGGTTCCCCCAACCTCTCTGGGTTATGTTTGACACAGGTTAAATTTTGTGATAAATTTAAATTAACTATAACACAGGAGGTGCCATAATGGTAAAGGCTTTAATTTTAGGGTTATCTGCCTTAGGTTTTGCTTTAGCCCAACCAAAGATTGAAATCAAGGACCCATGGGTAAGGCTTGTGCCTCCAAATGCTAAAAATACCGCAGCCTATATGAAGATTGAAAACAAAGGCACAGAAGCAGACAGGCTCGTGGATGCCTCCAACAACGTATCCAGGATAACAGAATTGCACGAAACGGTAGGCGGAAAGATGCGCAGAGTTGATGCAATAGAGGTGCCGGCAGGGAAAACAGTTGAACTAAAGCCCGGTGGTTTGCATGTAATGATAATAGACCTAAAGGAACCTCTCAAAGAAGGACAAACTGTAGAGATCACCTTAAAATTTGAAAAATCTGGTGAGATAAAAGTTCAAGCTCCGGTAAAAAAAGGCATGGGGAAAATGGAACATAGTATGCACAAGCACGGACACTAAGCCTTGGCTTTAGCTAAGTCCCACGAGTTTTTAAACCTTTTTGCCCTGCCGGGCTTTCTTTACTTTTTACCAAAAGAAACATACCTACCCTTTATTTTGGGCTACACAATTGGAACCTTTTTCCTGTCTCCCGACTTAGACCTAAAACACTCCAAACCTACCAAAAGATGGAAATTTTTGAAAATTATTTGGTATCCATACCAGAAAGTTTTCAAACACCGTGGTCTTTCACATATCCCCATTTTAGGAACATTCCTAAGGCTATTTTACCTAATGTTTGTGCTAACCTTAATATACATTATGCTTTACCTACTTATTCCAAACCATTGGAAAGAGGGTTCAGAAATACTGTCAAGTATAAACCCCTTGGTTTTGATTGAAAGTATAGCTTACAAAGAATGGGCATTTTATACAATACTTGGACTATTGGCCTCCGAACTTATGCATATAGTGGTTGATGTGCTGTGGAGCTTGTGGGTGAGAATAAGACCTTAGAAATTTATTTTAAACTAATTGATTATGATCGTTTTACTTTTTTCCCTCATACTCTTTAGCTTATCCTTTGGGAAGATCTTTTACGCAAAGTGGGATGATGTGGTTAGTCCTATAATGCTTGAGTATGTAAAAAGGAACATAGCTAAGGCAGAAAAGGAAAACGGAACGCTCTTTATCCTTGAACTTAACACCCCCGGAGGGCTTGAAACTTCCATGAGGCAAATAATTCAAGAGTTTCAGAAAACACCTTTACCGGTGGTGGTGTATGTTTATCCTCCTGGTGGAAGAGCGGCCTCAGCTGGTGCAATAATAACTGCTTCTGCAGACATAGCAGCGATGGCTCCAGGGACAAACATAGGAGCAGCCCATCCAGTTCAAGTAAGTGGAGAAAAAATGGAAGAAGCGGTCAAAGAAAAGGCTCTTCAGGATATGTTAGCTTTTGTTAGGTCCATAGCAAAGGAAAAAGGTAGAAATCCAGAGGTGCTTGAAAAAATGGTTAAAGAGAGCATTTCCCTTACGCCGGATGAAGCCCTAAGGGAAGGGGTGATAGACCTTATAGCGGTAGATAAAACTGATCTTCTGAAGAAGCTGGACGGTAGAAAAGTAAAGAAACACGGGAAAGAAATAATTATAAAAACCTCTGGCTTGCCGGTAGTGGATGTGCAAGAGAGTCTTAGAGAATCCTTTTTAAAAATCATCACAAACCCTACGGTAGCTTACATGCTTCTCTTGATAGGATTTTACGGTATATTCTTTGAACTTTACAATCCAGGATCCATAATCCCCGGTGCGGTAGGTGTGGTTAGCCTTCTCTTAGGTTTATATGGTTTGGGAGTTATTGGTATAAACTGGCTTGGTTTGCTTCTTATTTTAGCTGGTTTGCTCCTGCTTGTGTTAGAGCTGATTACTCCGACCTTTGGTGGATTAGCTATAGCAGGTATTATAGCCCTGGCTATAGGTTCCTTAGTTTTGATCGGTCCAGATTCTCCCTACGGAGACATTCCCCTGTCTGTTATAGTTACCATGGTCTTTGCCACTGCCTTTTTCTTTTTGGTTGCAGGAAGGCTCGGTTTAAAAGCGCAGAAAAGAAAAAAGATGACTGGATACGAAGAGCTTATAGGAGAAGAGGGAGAGGCAATGGTGGATTTTGAAGGTGGGAAAGGAAAGGTCTTCATAAAAGGTGAAATATGGAATGCAATAAGTAAAGACGACATTAAAAAAGGTGAAAGAGTGTTGGTAGAAGAAGTCAAGGGTCTGACGCTTTACGTAAAGAAAATCTAAGCATTTTCTTCTTTCTCGGAAAATCTATGATGGCAGAATGGACATACAATAGCCTTTCTATGAACCTCAGAGTAACACATGCTACACCTTTTTTTACCTTTTAAAAGCAAGAATAGATTTATGTGGAAAAGGTGTTTTATTAAAAAGTAAACAAACAACACGCTCAAGATTATAGTCCAACCCTTCAAAGGTGTTATAAGTTCAAAATTTACTGTCCATAGGTAAGTGGTAGATATGGACGCAATCCAAAAGGCTATTCTTCTTTCCAAGAATACTTGGGCTAATATCTGGAGTAATGCTAAATAGACAAAAAACTGAAAGACCGAGTTTAAAAACAGAGGTTCAAGAAAGTTTAGGAAAGCCAACTTTTAAAAACCCCCTAATTATAGTGTGTATCAAAAGTCCAACGAAAAAGCCGACAATAAGGGTTATAGCATTCACAACTCCGCTTTTTAGCAAAAGAAATGCCATCAAAAGGGCAAAAACAAAGGCTCTGATGGGATAAGTAGCCAATGCTAAAAAAGTGCCACGCCTAAGAACTATGTAAAGTACTTCAACGTAAAGTATGCCTACCGCTATTCCCAGCAGTAAGTAAAAAGCAGACAAACTTAAAAACCGAAGGTAGTTGGTATATCTAAGTTAACATCCCTTACTTCCTTTATTTCGGGAAATCTGCTCTTTAAAGCCCTTTCTATACCAGCCTTTAGGGTAAGCATAGACATACCACAACCAGCACAGGCTCCCATCATTCTAACCAATACAACTCCATCCTCTTGAACATCCACCAGTTCTACATCTCCACCGTCAAACCTAAGAGCGGGCCTTATTTCATCCAAAACCGCTTCAATTTCTTCCCTTGTGGGCATTGCCATCCTTAATCACCTCCTTAAGTATTAATATAATACATAAGGGTTTTTGAACAACTTCGGCAGTCTATAATGAGCGTGCCAAAAAGAACGCATAGGTTTCTTTTACACCTACTGAAACTAAAAGCTCACAAAGTCTTGAGATGGTCTCTCCTGTAGTCAGTATATCATCCACCACTAAAACCTTTGCACCCTCCAACAGATCTGCCCACTCTTTCCTTAAGGTGTGCGACAGAACCGCTTTCTTTCTCTGTTCCCTTTCCATATTAGCCATAGGTGGGTCAAAGCCCTTCCTTTTAAATATTCTCTGATAGGGAACCTCTGCACCTTTTAGGATCTCCTCCACATGATTAAAGCCCCTGACCCAAAACCTTCTTAAGTTTAGCTCAGGAAAGGTTATTAGGTCCGGTTTGACCTCATGTATGTATTCCCACAAAGATTGGCTTATGAGGGCTCCCAACTTTCTGGCAAGAAAGGGATTATTGTAAAACTTTATGTGAAGTATGGCACTCCTTAGGGGACCATCGTAAGTAGAAAAGACTCTGTAGGAAAAAAGATAAGGTATGGCCTTATATTCCATTGAATACGCAGGCTTTATACGCTCAAGACAGTCTAAACAAAGAAAGTGATCTTTAAACGCTTCCTTTTCGCAGTGAATACACTGACTTAGGGAAAGGGACAAAAGTCTGAGCAGATTTCTCATTGAGAGGTTAGCTTAGCCAACTGCTCTGTGGTCCCAAGAACAACCAAAATGTCCCCCTCAAGGATCTTTTCCTCTCCTGAAGGATTTACCAGCATGCTGTCCTGACGCTTGATCGCCAACACACTTACCCCAAAACGTCTTCTTAGATCTAACTCCCTAAGGGTTTTCCCAAACAGGGCTTCAAAAGCTTTTATTTCAAATATACTAAATTGGTCACCTATGGGAATTTCTTCTATGAACTGACCCATAAGCAAAGAGTGGGCAAGCCTTATAGCCATGTCCCTTTCCGGATAGATTACCCTATCTACTCCAAGTCTTTCCAAAATCTTGCCGTGCATAGGATTAGCCGCTTTGGCGATAACCTCTTTTACTCCTAACTCTTTCAGTTGAACTACTATAAGAATGCTTGCCTCTATGTTTTCTCCTATGCTCACCACAACAGTATCTGCATTGACTATACCCGATTCTTTTAGAGCCTTTTCGTCAGTGGCATCAAGGACAAAGGCCATGGATACAAGGTCTGCTATCTGCCGAACCTTTTCCTCATCCGAATCGCAGGCTATGACTTCTGCTCCACCTTGAGCTAAGGTCTTAGCTACGTGGTAACCAAACCTTCCAAGCCCTATAACTCCAAAGATTTTATCCTTTATCCTTTTCATAGCAGTATTCTCGCTTCAGGGGGTTTTACTCTGCTCTCTTTGCCTTTACCGTAGATGGCAAGCATAAAGCTCAGTATTCCCACCCTTCCCATAAGCATAGTAATTATAATTATCATCTTACCAATTGGAGAAAAGTCTGCACAAAAACTAAGACCCTGAGAGTTCCCCACAGAAAGGCCAACCGGAGAGAAGGCAGATACCGTTTCAAACAGCGTAGGAAGCAAGGGTGTTCCCTCCAGCTTGGTTAATAGAAGGGTGACAAAGGTAGTGTATGCAAAGGAGAGAATAAATATAGTTATTGCCCTTTGGACGGTAGTCTCGGCAACTCTCCTTTCAAATATAACAATTTGGTTTTTTCCGCTCAGGTAACTGTGCACTACCAAAAGGATTACCACCGCTGTGGTTATCTTTATTCCCCCACCGGTGCCACCTGGACCAGTGCCTATGAACATTAAAATTATTATCCAGAATAAACTACCTTCGGAAAAATCTTTTAGATCCACCGTGCTAAAGCCTGCAGTCCTTGCGGATACGCTGTGGAAAAAAGCTACCAGTATTCTCTCCCTTAGGCTAAGCTCTTTCCATTGGATGGTTTCCGTCAAAAGCAGGACAAATCCCCAAAAAAGCAAAAGCCCAGTGAAGGTTATCACTATCTTGGTGTGAGTAGACAGTCTGAGAACCTGTCCTCTGTAATAAAGTATCAGCTCTTGAATTACATAAAAGCCAAGACCACCCAAAATGATCAGCACCGAAAAAATAATGTTTACCGGTATGTTTCCTCTGTAAGGCGCAAGACCATCTGGAAGTATGCTAAAGCCTGCGTTGTTAAAGGCAGAAACCGAATGAAAGATTCCTTGCCATAGGGCATTCAGCGGATTTGAGAAGTCCCTAAGGAATAAAATGAAAAGAAAAAAGGCTCCCGTAAGTTCTATTAAAAAAACCACTGGAACGATTCTTTTTATAAATCTTACCAGCCCGTGCATACCGGGATAGTTCATAGACTCAGCCAGAAGTAGCCTGTCCCTTAAGCTCAGCTTTCTTCTTAGCAATATCAAAAAGTAGGTGGTAAATCCCATGTATCCGAGACCACCTATTTGAATAAGCGCAAGGATTATTAGCTGACCAAAGGGGGTAAAGGTGGAAGGAGTATCAACCACCACCAACCCTGTTATAGTGGTCGCAGAGGTTGCAGTAAAAAGGGCATCTAAAAAGCTTATGTCTTTGTATGTGGAGATAGGAAGAAGAAGAAAAAAGGAACCTACGAGTATGACCAATATGTAGGAGAGAAGGATCAGCCTGTGGGGAGTAAGTTCAAAGGTAACCATTGGCTTTCATGGAGTAATAATTGTCTTTGGTGAGGATAATGTGGTCGAGCAGTTCAAAACCCAAAAGCTGGCACGCCTGCTTTAGCCTTTGGGTAAATTCTATGTCTTCTTTTGAGGGTTTAGCCTCTCCCTTGGGGTGGTTGTGAAGGACTATTATTGAACTACATCCATTTTGTATGGCTCCGTAAAGGATATCCTTTGGTTCCGCATATAAGGAGTTCATCCTACCAATGGCTACCACTTCAAAGTTTATTACCTTGTTTGTGGGTGTAAGATAAAGGGCTATTAGGTGTTCTCTTCTTTCGTCCAGTTGGACTTTTTCTTTTACAAACCTGTAGACTTCTTGCGGTGATGATATTTTAAACCCTGAGTATGGATCACTTATCCTTTTTGACAGTTCTATAATCGCCTTTAGCTGACAGGCTTTGGCAAAACCTAAACCTTTTATTTCTTTTGTTAGCTGTTCTACGCTCATAGAACTTATCTTGTTCCAACCTAACTCTGCCACCTTTTTAGCTAAACTCATTACATCCTCCCCTTTACTGCCAGATCCAAAAATTATGGCAACTAGCTCTTCGTCTGACAACACCTCAGCTCCAAGCTTGCTTAACTTTTCCCTCGGTCTTAGATCTTTTGGAATTTTCTTTATAGGTTTCTCTTCATACATTACGAGCCGAGCATAAAGTCAAGGATAGAAGCTTCTATCTGCACTTCCCAGTCCTGAAGGCTTTGCTCTTTGTTTTCTACCTGCACGTATCCATCCCTTTCCAAATATAGAAGGATCTTTGCCAGGTTGGCAAGACCGCAGAGTCTTGCAGATTGCAGGTTAGTGATTTTCACCTTGGGAAAGGGTGTTTCTGCCTCCTTGTAGATCCTCAAAAGTTCATCTCTGAGATGGTAATAAAGGTTCTCAAGGTCACACATTAAAAACCTCCTTTACCACATCCTGATCTCTAAAAGGATACTTTATACCTTTTATCTCCTGATAATCTTCATGGCCCTTTCCTGCGATTAAGATTACGTCCCCTTCCTTTGCATTCTGCAGTGCAAGCTTTATTGCTTCCCTCCTGTCCTTTTGAACGATAACCTTGTTCAAATTCTTTATTCCTTTTAGTATATCACCTATTATCTCTTCTGGTTCCTCCCACCTTGGGTTATCGGAAGTAACAACAACCACATCTGCCCACTTTTCCGCTACCGAGCCCATAAGCGGTCTTTTAGTCTTGTCCCTGTTTCCACCTGCACCAAAGACTACCCATAACTTTTTTTTGGTGAGCTTTTTGGCTGTGATTAGCACTTTTTCTAAGGCGTCTGGTGTGTGGGCGTAATCCACGATTGCCAACTTTCCGTCCTTGGAGAAAGTTTCAAACCTACCGGGCACCAAAACATGCTTAACACCCTCCTGTATAGCATCCCTTTCCAAACCAAAGAGAAAGCCTACAAGAATGCTGGCACTTAAGTTGTAAGCTTGAAAGTCTCCCCTCAAATTTGAAGAAAACTCAAAGGTTTTTCCCTGCCACTCCAATTTTAGCCTACTGCCTTCCAAGGAAGTTTGGAAATCTAAAATTTTCAGATCTCCCCTTTTTCCGTAAGTCAAAGCTTTTCCCCGCAGTTCTTCAAGGATCCTTTGACCGTAAGGATCATCCGCATTAATTATGGCATAATCCCACTCGTATTCCTTAAAAAGCCTAAGCTTAGCTCTAAAGTAGTTTTCCATGGTGCCGTGGTAATCAAGATGGTCCTGAGACAGGTTAGTAAAGAGAGTAATAAAAAACTTTGTGCTCCATGTTCTTTTTTGATCCAGTGCGTGGGAAGATATTTCCGAAACTACAGCCTTTGCCCCGTCATTTAGCATCTGTCTGAGGGTTTGGTGCCACTTTACAGGGTCCGGCGTGGTTCTTCCTTCGTATTCATACACCTTTTCCCTAAATCTGTAATATATTGTGCCCATCAAACCTGTAGGTATCCCCCCTTTGTTTAGTATGGACTCTATTAAATGGGTTGTGGTAGTCTTTCCGTTGGTGCCTGTAACACCTACGACCTTAAGGTTTTGAGAAGGCTTTCCAAAAAATTCGTTTGCAAGCTCTCCCAAAACCTTGCGTGTATCCTCCACCTTGACTATTCTTGGATCCTGAATGCCTATGTCCTTCTCTACATAAACCAAAGAGGCTCCTTTTTCTAAAGCTTCCTTTACAAACTGATGACCATCTACGGATGTGCCCTCAATGGCAACAAAGATCCATCCTTCCTGGACTTCTTTTGAATTTTGAGTTATTCCCTTGCTTGGAAAAGGGCTCACCGGAAAAATATTTTAAATCAATTTAACATAGCAAGTATCTGATGCCTTAGGATGTGGGCTGGTTTGTAATTTGGGGCTATTCTTATAGCGTTTTCCAGTTCCCACAATGCTTCTTTAAACATACCCTTTGCCAAATACACACGGGCAAGGTTCATATGAGGATAGTGCCTTGGTTCGTAGTTTTTTGCAACTATTGCTTTTTTCAACCAAGGAATAGCTTCATCATACCTTCCAAGAGCTATAAGATAAGAGCCGATATCGTTGTATGGGTTTCCAAAATCTGGGTCTAGTTCAATGGCCTTCAAACACAGTTCTATAGCTTTTTCGTAGTCTCCCTTCATGCTGTATGCCCAACCCATAAAGGTGTAGGTAATGGCGGTAGGGTAAATTTCAGCTGATTTTTCGTAAAGCTCTATTGCCCTATCAAGCTCCCCAAGCATGTGATATTTGTAAGCTTCTTGAAAAAGTTCTTCCGCAGACCTCTTTAGATCTTCCATAGTTATTAAATATAAGTAAGCTAATAAAATTTGACAATGTTTTACTAATATTTACCCTATAGTTTTTCCTTTTTAAATCTTGCTATCTAAGGCTTACTGAACCTTTATGTAAGCATATCCCTTAGCTTGCAACTCTCCAATTGCCCCTACTCCAGAAGGCACTAGCTTACAAAAATCATACAACTTTTCAGCGTCCAGCTTTAATCTTTTGATAGTTATTTCGCATATAAGTGGTTCCACACCATAGATGTTTAGATCTCTAAGTTCTTGTTCTATGGCTTTAGTATCTATATTCTCTTTCTCCCAAGGGCTTCCAGTTAAATCTTTCATAAAGAATTTCACACCTGCACCATGAGCAACTATAACTATCTTAACCTTTGTAGGATCATTATCATAAACCGATAAATGGTTTCTTATATTACGCAACATTGTTTTAAACCTCTTCTCTTCTCCAAAATCCGCATGATAGACCACGTTAATTTCTGCCTCTCTTTTTAAATCACTAAAGCCCAGCTTTTTAGAACGTCCGTAAGCGAATTTACTTAAAATTGGCATAGAGCCTAATAGGCCTAGAAATGCAAAAAACCCTCTTCTATCCATGGTAGAACCTCCTTTTAGTTTTAATTAATCTCTATTAGAAGATATTGTCAAGTGGTAAAGGTTGTTCTAAAAATCCTTCAAGGTAGTTATAATAAAAGCCTAAGATGTATGTAAGCGTGCAGTTTAAACTCCAGCTAAACAGTTCCGACAGAAAAAAGCTCTTCCAGCTAATGCGTAAGCAATCATCCGCTATAAGGTCAGCTTATAAACTGCTGAGAGACAAAAACTCCCATAACCAAATATACCAAAAGCTAAGACAACTGTTTCCTGACTTACCTACCAAATACATAGACTCTGCTATCTACAAAGCAAAACAGTATCCAACAGATAAAAAAGTCGTGTTTGGCGGTAAAGCCCTTTTTGAAAGGCTCTGTAAAAACAGAGACGAGAAAAGTAGGGAAAAGTTAAAAAGAAAGTGGAAAGAACAAAGACAGGGAACTTTAATAAGCGTAGGATCAAAGGCAGATAAAGGCAACAGACTTTTGAGGTTTGAAAGCATAAACGGAAAGCTTCACTTAAGAATTACAACAGGGAATAGGGAACTTATTTATGCAAAGGTATTAAGAAAACCAAGCAATGAAAAAGACAAGTGGAACACGTTTTTGACTATGCTTCACACGAGTTGGCAAAGTAAAGTTTATTTCCCTTACACAGTAGAGCTAAAGCTAAGGGATGGAGAGATTTATGGGAATGTTTCTTTTGAAGTTCCTACACCTGAGGTATGGCTAACCAAAGAGTATGGAGTGATAGCCATAGACACAAACGCAAGTCCTTTGCATTTAGCTTTAGCAGAAGTAAGCCCTGATGGAAATCTTTTGAGCTATCAAAGTATTAGCTTACACGAGTTTATGGGCTATCCAAAAAACAGAAGGGACTACGAAGAGTGGCTTTTGGCACACAGAATAGTAGAAATAGCAAAAGAGAAAGGAAAAGCTATAGCTATAGAAAACTTAAAGAAAGTCAATCGTGGTTATCGTGGGGATGGGAAGGCTAAGCTAAGGAAGAGACTACATCATTGGAACTTTAAGAGCTTGCTTTCAAAGATTGAAAGAACTGCAAAGCTAAATGGGATAGAGGTTATCAAGGTAGATCCCGCTTTCACTTCTGTTATAGGAGCACTAAAATATGCACCACAGCTTGGGATAGACAAAGACATAGCGGGCGCATACGTGATAGGAAGAAGGGCTTTAGGTTTTAAGGAAGAAATCCCAGAGAACTATCTAAAACTTCTTTCAGACAAGGAATACTTGGAGTATGCAATCTGCACTTACGAAAAGAAAGAAAAAGAGCTAAAAGAAAAACTCAAGAAAGAGACAAACCAATACAAAAGAAATGCCATAAACTCTGAGCTAAA